>CALVPP010000012.1 GCA_944351395.1 uncultured Bacilli bacterium | reverse complement strand
ACCTCAATTGGTGATAGTGCTTTCCGCAATTGTTCCTCTCTCACCACAGTAACTTTTGGTGAAAATAGTCAATTAACATCAATTGGTAACCTCGCTTTCTATTGGTGTTCATCCTTAACCTCAATCACCATCCCCGATAGCGTTATCACAATTGGCGAATATGCTTTCTATGGTTGTTCTAATCTCACCACAGTAATCTTCGGTGAAAATAGTCAATTAACATCAATTGGTAACTCTGCTTTCGCTTTTTGTTCCTCTCTAACTTCAATCATCATCCCTGATAGTGTTACTACAATTGATTCCTATGCCTTCTATAATTGTGATAATCTTACCATCTACTGCGAAGCTACATCTCAGCCTAGCGGATGGGATTCAAATTGGAATCCTTCTAATCGCCCAGTTAAGTGGGGTTATACTGGTGAATAATTATTATTAAAATCAAATTAAATATTCATTAAGAGGAGTGCTTGCTCCTCTTTTTGTTTTGTTTATCATTGATGATTTGATGTGATTTATTTGGTTACGGTTGTTGTTAAAATTGGTAAAATTCTTTAACTTTAACTTAATGTGTGTATATGTTTTTTGATATACTTAATGAAGAAAGATAAGTGAGGTAATAATTATTATGGCTTACGAATTAAGTGAACAATCAATTGATACTTTATTAGAGTTAGTAAAAGATCATAAAGATGATATGAAGCCTCTTAAAACAGAAGAGGATTTACAAGAATTAGGTATGGCACTTTTTGTGTACGCTATGGGAGCGTCTTTTGCTAAGAAAGATAAAGATGTTGATAAAGAAAAAGCAGAAGAAGCGAGTAGGCGTATCAAATCGCTCATGGATGAATTAAATGAGCATCACAAAGAACTAGATTTAGAATATATTAACTATCGTTTAGGGTTATAAGAAATAAATTGATATTTATTTGGAGGAACAAAATAATATGTCTAACACTTTAATCGTTTATTTTTCTCGTGAAGGGGAAAATATCGTTCGTGAGGAGATAAAAAATATTAACGTCGGTAATACGGAAAAATTAGCGAAGATGATTTCTAGTGTTACTAATGGTCAATTATTAAAATTAGAACCAGTTAAACCATATTCTTTAAATTACGATGAATGTAATCTTAGAGCGAAAGAGGAATATGAAAAAAATATAAGACCAGAATTTAATAAAGTTTTAGAAAATTTAGATGCTTACGACACGATATATTTAGGATTTCCTATTTGGTATAGAACATTTCCTCGTATCATCAAGACATTCTTAGAAACGTATGATTTATCGAATAAAGTAGTTAAACCATTTTCCACTAATGAAGAAGGGGATTTTGGTCTAGCGGAATTAGAATTACGTTCTTCACTTAAAAATTCTGATTTAAGAAAAGGTTTATCGATTAGAGGATATGATGTCGATAACTCTTTAGATGCAGTGAAGAAGTGGATTGAAAAATAGACAATTATTCCACGATATTGTCATCATAATCATATTTCATCAAATATTCGTTAAGAGTGGCTAAATCATATATTTTGTTTTCGATGCAATAACGAATGATTAAAGCATATGTCGAAGAGCTCGCTAAAGTGTAGCCAGCTTTCTTCAACAAATATTTACATTCATGAGTATCCGCTTTAAGAGCGAAGACGATTTTGATGAGAGTGTTTAAAGATGGAATGCATTTATTAGAGATGATGCTACTATAAGATTGTTTGGTAATATTCGCCTTTTTGTATAGTGTCGGTGCGTCCATTCCATATTTATCCATGAGGTGATAGAGATATGTGACGAGGTCGACTCTTTTTTCTTCACTCTTATGATGCTTATTGATGTATTGTTCTAAACTTTCCATAAATGGCTATTCTCCGCTTAAAACGCGTGAACAAGCGATTGATAACTGGTCAGGGCAAGAAGTGCTCTTAAAACCGCATTTAACGCCACTTAGTAAGGTTTTAACTTCTTCTAAAGTTTTACCTTTTACTAAGATTGACACTCCTAATGTATTGCCAGGGCAGCCGTTCGTGAACTTTACTTTTTCGATGATGTGACTATTTTCATCGTAATCGATGCTTATAAGAGTGGAACAAGTACCTCTAGTTCTATAATCGTAATGTTTCATATGTAGTTATCCTCCTCTATCTTATCTAAATCTCTTTAATACCTACTGAATTTAAATATTGTAATAATTTTTGTTTATGATGGCCTAAGACGATGATTTCATGATTACCTAATGGTTCTTTTAATAATTTATCTAGGTGTTCAAATTCACAAATTATTTGTGTTCTACATAAATTTTTTTCATATTGATTAGCAATGATCTTACCTTCGCTTATAAAACATCTTTCTAATTTACTATCGAGACGAAACATCGTCGCCTTTCCTTCTTTTACTTCACCATGTATCGCTAAGCCGATATTAGATTCAAAGTGCGTATCTAAAAGATAAGATGAACACAATCTTAATGGAATAGTGCAGTGAGCGAGAAGAATTTTATTATCTAATACATCTAATTTACTAGGATTGGCTTGAAAAGATGGTCCTAAATCTAATTTAGAAGCGATATACATCGCAATTAAAGAAGGGACATCACCTTCACAAGTAGCGATGATACCTCTATCGTTAAATTTAGATAACGCTAAACAGGCAGTTGTCTTTAGTTCGCTTAATAGATCAAAACAACGAACGCTAAAACCATGAAGATGGTATTTATTCACTAATTGATCTAAAGCTAAATAAAGCTTAAAAGCTTTTGTACCTTCTATTTCGTCTTTAGCTTTTTTAAATGGTTCTATCGATTTTTCGACTTTAACCGTATGGTATATTTCAATCAATTCCTTTAATGGAATATGTTTAATTTTGATGTGAAATTTATTGTATAAAACATTTTCATCGACATCGCTAGATATGAGCCAATCAGATGGTTCCCCTAATAAACCTAATGTCACTTCATTTTCCTCTTCATCTTTTAAATTACGCAATTGTTTTATTCTTTGAGCGATGTAAGAGGTATCACCATGCAATATCTCGCCTTTCAAATCGTGATTTTTTAAGTAAGATAATATTTCTAAACTAGCCGCAAGGGAGTTGTTAGTAGCGTAACTTAATAAATAATATGGCTCTTTTAGTTTAGGCAATAATGCTTTAAAGGTGTTCTCGCTTCCACCAGATAAGACGAAGATGAATGATAAATCACAATTCGTATATAATTTATCGATGTCATCGACGATGTTAGTTTTAACACCGAGACGATTTAATTCATCTAATAAGGTTTTACTCAGTAAATCTAGATTAGTTTTGTCATGAAGTGAACTAGAGATAGGGTAGACGTTAATTTTCATTTTTGAATTCATCCTCATTTTTTTATTATGCCATAAACTATTTGATGTTTCATCGCTATTACGTTCATAAATTTTTGGTTTTTTACGCTATTTTAGATTAAAATAAACTAAAGAGGTAATCTAATCATGAAAATCAAAGTTTTCGTTACGCCCATCATCTTGACATTATTCGCTTCATCTTTGATTAGCGTTCCTATCGTTAGAGCGATCAACGCAGAAACACCTATTTCGTTAGATGATATATTAAATAGAGCAGATAAAAATTACACTCGTACATCGAACATGTTTTTCACCTCTAGTGCATATGAAGAAGTCGCTCCTTACAATAAATTTGAATTCACTCAATCGCGAGTGACTCTTTGGACAGAAGATGCTTTATACATGCATAACAATGCTGGAGTGAACGGAGTTAATTCAGGCTATTTAAATAATAGCGTTGATGGTTACATGTATCATTACACGATCCTAGGCGGTATCGACAATATTAACGAAAGAGAAGTAGTGAAGATCGATAGAAAAGATTATTTAGTCGACATTCACGAATATGAAGAATTTGGTACTTTTCATAAGATTAAAAATCTTATTTTAAACGATGAATCATTGAAAGACAGATTCTTACAAGAAGATAATACTTTCACTCTTACATTTGAAGAAGGGGACGAACATTTAATCGAACAATTCATGTTTTTTATCGCACCGGTATACACTAATCCTTCGATTGATGGTTCAGCGTATTTAAGTTTTGAAAAAGTGAGTCTTACTCTAAGTGGCGAAAACATCAACATGTATTTATACGCAAGCGAGGAAGATAGGGATAAATTAAGTAGCAGTGATCATCTTTTCGCTAGTGCGACGATATCTAATATCGATAACACATCCATCCCTTGTGTTGACGATTATTTATTCTAAATCAAGTTAAGTGAGCATGATAAAAATCGGACCATATCGCTGATCCGATTTTTTATAGAGGGAGGTTATCTTTTATTCTGGGTTAGCAAAATATAATTTTTCTTCACTCACACGATTCGTCTTGACGAGCCATTTGAGGACGGCTTGGATGAGGAAACTAGCGACTAAAAGAATTAAACCGAAGATGATGAGATAGAAACCTGCGCCGTTTGGTGTAGCGCCTTCGACCATGAACATGAGTCCGCATAAACAGACGATAAGTCCGACGATAGAGCAGATGATTGCGAAAGCGAATCCGACATTTAAATGTTTCAAATTTTTCTTAGCAGTGTAAATGATCGTCCATAACACGGAAAGAATGAGCCCTAATGCGAATAATAGCATGCCAACAGTCGTCCGTTCCACATTAAATAAGTCGAAGAAAGAGGCGGTGATGATTTCTGCATCATAAAGCGGTAAAAATAATCCGACGAAGAGAAGTATTACACCTAACAAAGAAAAGATAGAGATGACCATATTCATCTTCTTCTTATTTTGCATAGCGATTTGATGAGTATTTTTACCAGTTTTGAATTCAGTTGTAGTCGATGAAGATTTTATTTCTTTTTCATTTTCACCAGTGAGAAGATAATCGACGCTTACACCAAAATAATTAGCGATATTTTTTAAATTGGTGATATCTGGGGATCCAAGATTCGCTTCCCATTTGCCGACGGCTTGTCTTGTCACGTAAAGAGCGTCAGCGAGCTCCTCTTGCGAGATGCCTTTTTCTTTACGCAGTTTGGCGATTATCTCGCCAGTTGTAAGTTTTTCCATATTTGTTTTCACCTCAACGCCATATTAAATAACAATGCTTTGCAAGATTAAGCAACAATTCGTTGCGTGCAACTAATCGTTACCTTTTCAACTAATTATAAACAAATTAGGAAATCATTGTAAAAAAGGCGTAAAAAGAATTTTATGCGTATTATTTACGTCTAGATTAGTGTATATATATAGATATGCAGCAAGAAATAAAACCTAGTGTAATCGTCACCCATCTGTCTAAACATTTCACTCTTTCTAACGCACAACGAAAGAAAAGAAAAAGTGAAGATAAAATTTTAAAAGCAGTAGATGATATTTCCTTCGATCTTTACCCTGGTGAAATATTTGGTCTATTAGGTCCAAATGGTGCCGGTAAGACGACGACTTTAAGAATATTAGCGACGCTTTTAAAGCCGAGCGGAGGAAGTGTTGAAATCGAGGGTTTTAATTTAAATAAAGATAGTGAAGAGATAAGAAAGAGAATTGGTTTTCTCACTAGCGAATTAAAATTAGATAATTTTTTTACTCCTGATTATACATTCGATTTTTTTGCTTCAATTTATGGATTAGGCGAAGAAAGAAGAAAAAATAGAAAAGAATTTTTATTTCAAAAATTTGGTATAGAAGAATATCGTTATAAGAAAATTGGTGAACTTAGTAGCGGCATGAAGCAAAAAGTATCTTTAGCTATCTCTTTATTACACGATCCTTCATTTATCATATATGATGAACCGACGAATGGACTTGATATCATCGCTAGTAAAGCGGTAGAAGATTATCTATTAGAATTAAAAGAAGAAGGTAAGACGATTATCATCTCCACACACATCATGTCCATCATCGATAAACTTGCGGATAGAATCGCGATTATGTTAGATGGAAAAATTGCTTATTTAGGTGATGCAAAAGATGTGAAAGATGAAGGCGGATTAGAAAACTTATTCTTTAGACTTTACGAAGAGAAAGAGGGTAAAAGATGAGACGTATATTCGCTATTATCAAAAAAGAATTACGACGCTTTTTCTTCGATAGAAGGATGCTCATGGCTTTGTTTTTGCCAGGTATCATGATCTTTTTAGTTTATTATTTTGTGCCTGATATTTATGGCGCTTCTTTCAATGCGACTTATGATAGTAGTTATGAAGCTAAAATCGCTATTAGCGATAATTATAATTTAAACGAAGATAAACCTTCTTTGATCGAAACTGAAGTAAGTGATAATTTCAATAAATTGGGATATGAAGTTCCGACTTTTATCGAATTCAACATTAACGAAGAAGAAACGATTATCGATGAACTTAAATTAGGCAATTTTGATTTAGTTATCTCTTTCACAGATGATTTTGAAAATTTGATTTTTGATCCTACTATTTCTAGTAAACCAAATATCAAAATTTATTATAATAGTGCGTCTAAGGAATCGACTTATCTATATTCATTCACTTACGCACTTGCGGATAGCATCTATAGTTCATATGGCATCAATGATAATATAGTTCCTGATGTGAGCGAGAAAAATTATCAAGCATTACAAGTAGTCGCTATCATCTTACCGATGCTCACTATTTCGATGATTTTTTCTACTACTTTACAAGTATGTCCTGAAGCGATTGCAGGTGAAAAAGAAAGAGGCACTTTAAGCGCTTTACTCGTCACACCTTTAAAAAGAAGCGAATTAGCGATAGGTAAAATAATATCACTCATCATCGTCTCCCTCGTAAGCGGGGTGGTGAGTAGTTTAGGATTAATTTTATCTTTACCCCGTCTATTAGGGAATGATAGTTTAACTACTTTAGGCGTAGAAGCGTATATTTTATTATTCCTCGCTATCATAAGTGTCGTCATCCTCTTCGTCAACATCGCGATGTGCGTCTCAACTTTTGCAAAATCGACGAAAGAAGCGACATCTTATCTAGGACCTTTATTAGTGATGTTCATGATCGTAGCAATGTTACCAGGTATATTAGACTGTAGTAATATTGGTTTTGCTTTCGTTCCAATCTTAAATATTTCACAAGTGATGTCATCTATCATCTACGGCACGATGGATATTACTTACCTTCTTTTAAGTTTCCTCACTAACATCGTTTTATCGTGTGCTTTCGTCGCTATTGATGTAAAATTATTTAATGTAGAAAGCATCGTCATGCGACAATGAATTATAAAGAAAATATTACATCGAAAAAAATCATCGTCATCGGTTCGCCTGGAAGCGGTAAATCTTTCGTATCTTCGACTTTGTCGAAAAAGTTAAATATACCTATCTTTTATCTCGATAAATTGTATTGGAAAGAGAATTGGGTAGCGACACCAAGTGAACAATTCATAGCTATACAGCAAGATATTTTAAAAAAAGATTCATATATTATCGATGGTAATTATCAATCCACTTTGGAATTACGTTTTAAAAGCGCTTCGACAATTATCTTCCTCGACATCGATAAAAATGTTTGTTTTGAAGCAGTGAAGGGGAGGATGGGTCAAAAAAGAGAAGATTTTCCTAGTTATTTAGAAGAAGAACTAGATGATGCTTTCGTGCATTCGATATTACATTTTCATGAAGATAGCAGACCTTTTATCGTCGAGATGATTGATAAATATAGCGAAAAAAATATCATCGTCTTAAAAAATAGAGACGAAGTGAATGAATTCTTAAAAGATTAAGTAGTGAAATCGTTTTGTAAAAGTATAAATATTTGAATTGATAATCTATTGATTAATATTCTCTTTAACTTTTTTTAAATAATTCAGTAAAAAAATATTGATTTAACATTTTTTATTTGCTATAAATATATGCGGAAAGAGTGAAATTATGGCTTTACCGAACGTCAGCAAACCACAATTAGAAAGATATCCTCTCTACCTCACATATCTAAAGAACTTAGATTCTAACAGTTATGTGTCTAGCTCTAAATTAGCTAAAGATTTAGATTTAAACGAAGAGCAGGTTAGAAAAGATCTACAAGTGGTTTCTAAACGCAAGGGCAAACCTAGAATGGGTAGAGAAGTGCGTTTACTCATCAAAGATTTAGAAGCCTTTTTAGGATATCACGACCATACGAACGCGATTGTGGTAGGCGTAGGACATTTAGGACAAGCGTTTTTAAATTTCGAAGGATTTAAACACTTTGGACTTAACGTCGTCTCTGGTTTTGATATCGATGATAAATTAGTCGGCTATAGTGTTAATGATAAACCGATTTATCATATCGATCGCCTCAACGATTTAGTTGGAAAGTTAGAAGCCACAATCGCGATACTCACTACCCCGCGTAGTTCAGCCCAAGAAATGGCTGATAAACTCGTGCGTGCTGGTATTAAAGGCATTTGGAATTTTGTTCCCACCCATCTCAACGTGAACGATGATGTCGTCGTCGAAAACGTCGACTTAGCTAGTTCACTTGCGGTGCTATCATACAAATTGGATATTAAGTTTAAGGAGGTTAAATAAACTTATGGCCAAAGAACCCGTCGATATTAACAAAGTTAACGAGGAAATCGATCGCCTCGTCCAAAACGGGAAGAAAGCTCTTGATGAGTTTTTAAAACTTGATCAAGAACAGATCGATTACATCGTCGCTAAATGTTCCGTCGCTGGTCTAGATCATCACGGCTCATTAGCTAAATTAGCGATTGATGAGACGAAACGCGGCGTCTTCGAAGATAAGGCGACGAAAAACTTATTCGCGTGCGAATATGTCGTCAACAACATGCGTCACCTTAAGACTGTCGGTGTCATCAAAGATGATCCTGTGACTGGTATTACTGAAATTGCTGACCCATTAGGTGTCATCTGCGGTATCGTGCCTGTGACGAATCCAACTTCTACCGTCATCTTCAAATCTTTGATTTGCTTAAAGACACGAAACCCGATTATTTTCTCGTTCCACCCAAGCGCTCAAGAATGCTCTAAGGCAGCAGCGAAGGTGATGCTCGATGCCGCAGTGGCAGCTGGCGCACCTAAAAATTGTATTCAATGGATTGAAAATACGTCCATGGAAGCCACTAATGCACTCATGAATCACCCAGATGTCGCCACTATCTTAGCGACTGGTGGTAATGCGATGGTTCGCGCTGCTTATAGCTGTGGTAAACCAGCGATGGGTGTCGGTGCTGGTAATGTTCCAGCCTACATTCATAAAGACGCTAATGTTGAACAAGCTATCAATGATATCGTTCTTTCTAAAGCGTTCGATAATGGTATGGTTTGCGCTAGCGAACAAGCGATTATTTATGATAAAGAAATTGCGAAAGACGTCATTTCTTATTTAAAGAAATTCCATGCTTATATCGCTAATGAGGATGAGAAGAAAAAATTATCTCGTTTCATGTTCGGCTTTGCCGAAGGCGACGAAGGCGTCGAAAACGCAAAACTTAATCCTAACATCGTCGGTAAGAGTCCTGTTTGGATTGCCGAACAAGCTGGTGTTAGCGTGCCAAAAGAAACTTCTATCATCTGTTGTTTCTGCAAAGAAGTCGGTCCTAAAGAGCCTATCTCTCGTGAAAAATTATCTCCAGTCATCGCCTTATTCGAAGTTAAAGATGAAAAAGACGGCTTCAAATTTGCGAAGAATATGGTCGAATTTAATGGTCTAGGTCATAGTGCTGCAATTCATTGTAAAGAGCAAGCTATGGCAGACGCTTTTGGCGAAGAAGTTAAAGCCATGCGTATCATTTGGAATTCACCATCCACCTTTGGTGGTATCGGTAATGTTTATAACTCCTTCTTACCATCATTAACTTTAGGCTGTGGTAGTTATGGTCATAACTCCATCGGTGGTAATGTGAGTGCAGTAAATTTATTAAACATTAAGAAAGTCGGTAAAAGGAGAAATACTATGCAATGGTTCAAAGTGCCGAGCAAAATCTATTTTGAACGCAATTCCATCCAATATCTATCGAGTTGCCGTGATGTGAACAAAGTGTTCATCGTCGCTGATAAATCGATGATGGAATTCGGTTTTGTCAATAAAATCATCGATCAATTACGTCTTAGACGTAATGAAGTAACTGTCCAATTATTCTTAGACGTCGAACCTGATCCAGATATCGAAACGGTAAGAAAGGGTGTCGAACTCATGCGTAGTTTCGGTCCTGATACGATCATCGCTCTCGGCGGTGGTTCACCGATGGACGCTGCTAAGGGAATGTGGTTATTTTACGAACATCCAGAAGTCAATTTCGATGACTTAAAGCAAAAATTCATGGATATTCGTAAACGTGCTTTCAAATATCCAGAATTAGGTAAGAAGACGAAACTTATTTGTATCCCGACGACTTCTGGTACAGGTAGTGAAGTGACTCCCTTTGCGGTCATCAGTGATAAAAAGAATAATAAGAAATATCCTCTCACTGACTATTCATTAACTCCTACAGTCGCAATCGTGGATCCTGAATTTACGACAAATCTTCCACCTCGTCCAACAGCGATGACAGGAATGGACGTCTTAACTCACGCATTAGAAGCTTATGTGAGCGTTCTAGCTAATGATTACACGGATGGTCTATGCTTACAAGCTATCCAATTAGTCTTCGAATATTTACCACGTGCTGTGAAAAATGGTAAGAATGATTTAGAGGCTCGTGAAAAGATGCATAATGCTGCGACGATTGCTGGTATGGCGTTTGCCAATAGCTTCCTTGGCATGGTGCACGCGATGGCTCATAAAGTCGGTGCGGAATTCCATACAGTCCATGGTTATACGTGTGCAATTCTATTACCACACTGTATCCGTTACAACGGCACTGTTCCTAGCAAGCTTAGCGTCTGGCCAAAATACAATGTTTATCACGCTGATAAGCGTTATCAGACGGTTGCAAAATTGTTAGGTTTGAAAGCTAGCACGCCAGAAGAAGGTGTCAAATCACTTGCTGATGCTGTTACGAACTTGATTCGTGAAATTGGTTTAAGTCCAAACTTCGCTGATTTAGGCATCGATGAAAAGCAATGGAATGACCGTATCTCTGAGATTGCTGTCTTAGCTTACGAAGACCAATGTTCACCAGCCAACCCACGTGTGCCGATGGTCGAAGATATGGTCGAAATTTTAAAGAAAGCATATAAAGGAAACTAATTTTTATGACGATAGCAGTATGTGTCGGATCTAGCTGCCACTTAAAAGGAAGCTATGATATCATCGAACTCATGCGCCGCTACATCAAAGATAATCATCTCGAGGAGAAGGTGGAATTAAAAGCCACCTTCTGCCTCAAGAATTGTGGCGTAGCAGGCGTCTCCATCAAAGTGGATGACGAAGTCATCACTGGTGTCACTAAGGACAACTTTGATGATGTATTCCATAAATACGTTTTAAGCCGCCTATAAGCGGTTTTTCCCTTTTTATACCTTGTTATTTTGGAGGTAACAACAATGGCTGCACCTTGTTTAGAAAGTCGCACGAAAGATTGTCAAAATTGTTATAAATGCATAAGACATTGTCCAGTAAAAGCGATTTCTTTTGCATCTAATAAAGCGAGCATCATTCATGAGGATTGTATTCTTTGTGGGCGTTGCTATATCGTCTGTCCTCAAGAACTTAAAGTCGTAAGAAATGATGAAGAAAAGATTAAGACGATGTTAAAAGAACATGACGTCGTCGCTAGTGTCGCTCCTTCTTTCATCGCTAATTATGGTGTATCTTTTGAAACTTTGAGAAAAGCGATGCTCGAATTAGGCTTTAAAGACGTAGAAGAGACAGCGATAGGTGCAACTATTACTAAACGTGCTTATGATGATTTACTCAATAAAGGTGAAGTAGATGTCTTAATTTCTAGTTGTTGTCATTCCATCAATTTACTCATTCAAAAACATTATAAAGAGGCTTTACCATATCTTGCGAAAGTCGACACTCCGATGTTAGCACACGCAAAAGATATCAAAAAAAGATTAGGCGCAGATAAAAAAGTCGTTTTCGTCGGTCCTTGTATCGCCAAGATTGATGAAGCAGACCATGAAAAAGAATTAGATGGTGCGATTACTTTCCTCGAATTAGATCATTTATTTGAAGAAAAAGGGATTGTCTTCAAAGAAGAAAATGAAGAACCTATAAAAGAGCATTCTAAAGCACGCTTATTCCCTATTACTGGCGGAGTCATCCAAACGATGAATAGGGACGCTAAACAATATAATTACGTCTTCGTCGATGGAGTAGAGGAAGTAAAAAGAGTGTTAGAAGATGTCATCGCTCATAAAATTCATCATACATTTATCGAAGTCAATGCTTGTCATGGCGGTTGTGTAAATGGACCGATCATCAACGCTAAAACGCACAATTTAGCCACTTCCTCATTACGTGTCTTAAGAAGTGCAGGTACATTAGATTTTGAAGAACCTATCATCAAATCAGAAGATGTGAAACATGAATATGCACCTTATGCGGTAAATCACGCTAGACCTTCGGAAAAAGAAATTGAAGAAACTTTTAAGAAGATGGATAAAAAAGATCCAAAAAATCGTCTTAATTGCGGATCATGTGGGTATGATTCTTGCTTAGAAAAAGCTATCGCTATCATCCAAGGTAAAGCGGTCATCGAAATGTGTTTACCTTTCCTCATGGCGAAAGCTCAATCTTTTAGTGATAAAATTGTCGCTAATTCGCCAAATGGTCTCATGGTCATCGATGAGAATTTTAAAATTCAACTTATCAATCATGCGATGTGTATGATTTTAGGTGTCCATAGTCCACGTGATCTCATCCAAAAAGATGTCTCTTTGATTTTAGACACTACCCCGTTTAGTGAAGCATTAGGAGGAGAGAGAGTTTACGAACGAAAGCTGTATCTTACTGCCTATAATAAGTACGTCAACCTCACTGTTACTTACGATGAAAAATATCATATTCTCATCGTCCTTATGCGTGATATAACGAAAGTGGAAAATGAACACGCAAAAAGATTAGAAATCGTACAAAAATCCGTGGATATTACCGATGAAGTGATAAAAAAGAACATGCGAGCAGTGCAAGAGATCGCTTCACTTTTAGGTGAGAGTGCAGCGGAGACGAAAGTCGCTTTGAATTCTTTAAAGGAGACGTTAGAAGAAAAAGATGATTGAACGTTACGTCGTTGAAATTGGTAGTTTATCGAAAAATCATGTCGGCGAAGAACTTTGTGGCGATAATGTACAAGTTTTAAAACCGGATGAGAAGACGAATATTTTAGTACTCGCTGATGGGTTAGGTAGTGGCGTTAAAGCGAACATTTTAAGCACGCTTACGAGCGAGATGCTCGCGACGCTGATGTCTAATAACTTACCTATTGAAGAATGCGTTCAAACTATCATCATGACTCTTCCTGTTTGTAAAGTTAGAGGGGTCGCGTATAGTACGTTTAGCATCGTCAAAGTAAGTGATAATAAAGTAGCTGAAATATATAATTACGATAATCCTACACCCATCATCTTACGCGAAGGAAAAGTTTTACCAGTTTGGTGGGAGACTCGCCTTATCGAAAACAAGAAAATTTCTAAAGCTAAAATTGATATTAGACCATATGACACTATTATCATCATGAGCGATGGAGTGCTCCATGCTGGAATTGGTGAAACATTAAATTTTGGATGGGGAGAAGAAGAGATTAAAAACTTCGTTTCTACTCTATATGATAAATCTTATTCTTCTAAAGCACTTGCGACGATGCTCGTCTCGCACTGTGACGATCTTTACGCTCATAAACCTGGTGATGATACGACTTGTGCTGTTTTAAGACTTAGAGAAAGAAAACAAGTGAGTCTCATGATTGGTCCTGCATCTAATAAAGACGATGATGAGACGATGTTATCTTTATTCTTTGCTAAAGAAGGTATTCATATCGTTTCTGGTGGTACGACGAGTAGTATTGTCGCTAGATATTTGAATAAGCCTTTAGATTATGCACTCGATTATTTAGATAAAGAAATACCGCCTATTGCTAAAATCGAAGGAGTTGATCTCGTCACCGAAGGTGTGGTCACGATTAATAAGGTGTTAGAATACGCAAGAGACGTCTTAAATGGTAACGAAAAATATTTTTATTGGTCTTTTAGAGAAGATGGAGCGTCTCGTATCGCTAGATATTTATTCGAAGATGCGACTGATATCGATTTTTACGTCGGCTGTGCGATTAATCCTGCACATCAGGCTGAAAGCATGCATATCAACATCAAAATTAAGATGCAATTAATCGAAGAATTAGCTAAATGTTTAGAAAAGATGGGCAAAAGAATTAAAGTTAGTTATTTTTAAGTTATTATATAAAAGAGAGGAGATATCCTATGGAACCAAAATTTGATACGAACGTACAAGAACTTAAATATAAAGTATTAAAAGAAGTAGCCAAGTCTTATTGGGATGGAATATTACAAGAAGATTATAATGAAATCCCAAAAAGAATTGTTCCTGGACCTAAACCTAGCATGCGTTGTTGCATATATAAGGAACGCGCTATCGTCTTAGAACGTATGAAACTTGCTTTAGGTGGCAATAAAAATATCGATAATGTCGTCGAAGTTATCAATATCGCCTGTGATGAATGTCCATTAGGTGGATATGAGGTGACAAATAGATGTCGCGGCTGTATCGCTCATCGTTGCGAGAAAGCATGTAGACTTCATGCGATAAGTTTCGATGAGAAAACAAGACAAGCGAAAATTGATAAAACCAAATGCGTGAATTGTGGTCTTTGCGCAAAAGCTTGCCAATATGATGCAATTGCTAATTTTTTACGTCCATGTGAACAATCATGTAAAGTTAAAGCTATTTCGATGGGCGAAGATTACGCTGCTAAAATTGACGATGAAAAATGCGTCCAGTGTGGAGCGTGTGTCTATCAATGCCCCTTTGGTGCCATCATGGATAAATCTTACATCACCAAAGCTATCGATATTTTAAAGGGTAGCGAGGGATTAAAAAAATATCCTGTATTTGCTATCGTCGCACCTAGTATATCGAGTCAATTTAAATACGCAACATTAGGACAAGTCATCACTGCTATCAAGAAGTTAGGATTCCAAGATGTTATAGAAGCAGCATTAGGCGCAGATATGGTCGCATATCATGAAGCTCAAGAACTTGCTGAAAAAGGTTTTTTATGTACTTCTTGTTGTCCAACTTTTGTGACTTTTGTACAAAAATATTTTCCTAAATATAAAGATAATATCTCTCATCAATTATCGCCTATGGCGATGATTGCTAAGTGGGTCAAACAAGAACATCCAGATGCCAAAGTGATGTTCATCGGACCTTGCGTCTCTAAGAAGAAAGAAACGATTGATAAAGTAAAAGATTATGTCGATGTCACCTTGACGTTTGAAGAACTCCAAGCTCTTATCGATTCTCGAGAGATAGATATGACGACTTTAGAAGAAAGTCCTTTAGATAATGCTTCTTATTATGGTCGAATTTTCGCTCGTGCAGGTGGCGTTAAAGACGCTATTATCGAGGCATTAAAAGAACAGGGCTCAGATTTTGAATTAAAGCCAATTAATTTTGATGGCTTAGAAAATGTGAGAAACGGCTTAAATCAAATTAGTCGCGGTCAATTAGATGTCAATTTTGTCGAAGGCATGGGCTGTGTCGGTGGTTGTATCGGTGGGCCATGTTGTTTAACTCACGAAGTGAGAGATAAAAATGATGTCGATAAATATGGGAAATTAGCGAAGGAGAAAACGATTGAACAAGCGATTGAAATCTTCTCGCCGATAAATAAATAAGAAAGGTAGGAAAAAATTATGAAAAAAATCTATGTTTGTTTGCTTTGCGGTTACGAATACGATGAAGAAGTCGGTGACCCAGATGGTGGCATTGCCCCTGGTACCAAATTTGAAGATATTCCAGAAGATTGGGTATGCCCAATGTGTGGTGCGAGCAAAGACAATTTTGTATTAAAAGAATAGTATTGAACTTATTTTTTACAATAATTTTTAAAAATATCCAACAAAATGAGAACCTCAGTTGTTAATAATGTGAAGGATGGTAACGAAGATAAGACGTTAGAAGAAGCCTTCCTCCTGCTTAAGAAAGGAGACATGCGTGGGTTCGATACGATTTATCAATTGACGAAAAAACGTATCTTCATCACGATTTACGTCATCTTTCATGATGACATGATCGCTGAAGACTTGATGCAAGAAACATACGTCAGCTTACTTGAAAAAATCGATCGCATTCATTCTAGCGTCAAAATCTTACCTTTCCTCATCGAGATGGCGAAAAATCTTTCTTTCAATCATCTAAAAAAGATGAAAAGAGAAAGTGAATATCATGCTAGTCTTGAGGATGAAAGTTATCATCTAGACTTACCAAGTGATGGTGGAGGTATCTTACTCAAACGCATCGAAGAGACGTTGAACGATAAAGAGTTCATGGTCTTCACTCTTAAAGTGTTAGGCGATTATTCGTTCAAAGAAATCTCCAAGATGAAAGGGATACCGACAGGCACACTAACTTGGTTATATCAAGAAGCGAGAAAAAAGCTCGAGAAAAAATTTGGAGGTGATTACGATGTTAGATGAAAAGAAACTTCGCGAAGAACTTCTCAATGAAGTGAACGATGAAAAAATCACTAAACTTTCTTCATCTCGAATTTTAGCTACTTATCTCGATAGAAAAGATATTAAAGAAGCTAAGCGTAAAAAGCGTAATACCTTACTCGCTACTTTGATTCCATCTGGTGCGTGTGCATTAGCGTTAGCGATTGGACTTCCTATCGGACTTGGAGGTAATGGCGATGATCCATTTGTTCCTCCCGATCCTCTTCCTCCAACTCCTGTTACTGTAAGTGCACAAAATGAGATTGCTTTCTCCATGTTAAGTGTAGCTAATCTTAGTAATCACATGGACAATCCACAAGGTTCAATTACCTTGAATTCCTTGCAAAAAGCCATCCAAGTGGATGATGAACTTGATGACAAAGTTAGGCTTATTAATCCTTACATGTACACTGCTGAACAGATGTTAGATTATAATCTTAATCTAGAAAATCATTATCTAATTTATGAGAATACAATCGATG
Organism: uncultured Bacilli bacterium; assembly: GCA_944351395.1. Taxonomy (GTDB): domain Bacteria; phylum Bacillota_I; class Bacilli_A; order RFN20; family CAG-826; genus CALVUG01. The sequence goes on along the minus strand of CALVPP010000012.1, from coordinate 12,155 downwards.
ATCAATATAGCCAATATGATTACGTCATGATGTTCGATGATGATAATGACTCAATATTCTATTTCTCTGAAAAAGGTGATGTCGAATATGATGATGACGAAATAGAACAAGAGTTTAGGATCGATGGTCTCATGATTTTAGATGCGGGCCAGACGATTTATCGCGTCGATGGGAGTAGAGAATTAGAACAGGAAGACGATGAAGAGGAATATGAACTTCATCTCAACATATATTTTGGTGAAGGTAGAGAAGATCGCCTAGAAATTCAACAAGAAATAGAAACAGAACTTAACGAGAAGGAAATTAGTTTTGTCTACACTAATTATCGAAATAATCGATTAGTCGATGAAGTGAAAATTGGGTTTGAGGAAGACGAAGGACAATTCGTCGAAATTGAGACGATTACCGATAGCAATATCGATTCATCATTCTTCGTGAGAAAAAATAATGATAACACTTTATCTGCTGATTACGATTTAAATGGTGATAGATCAACTTTAACAATTTCCATAATTGATGACGGTAGAAATTATCGTTATGTCGATGCAAGTGTCGGTTACGATAGAGTTTATGAACGTAACTAAATACATTTAAGATAAAGATATATACGAGGTTCACCTACGTGTGGACCTTTTTTAATTAAATAAAATACTCATATGCGTGCGATTATTTAGTTACTTTATTTTTTATTAATTTTTTCTTTCAGATGAAAGAATAGGAAAGATTTATATAAATTTTTAATTTTTTTCCAACAAATCATTAACTTTCGATTGTTGTTTAGGTGAAAGGTGGAAAAACACATATGAAAAACATGAAAATCAAAAATCTAACATTACCTGCATTAGCCATCGCTCTTCTAGCTGGCTGTAGTGCACCTGGAGGCGATTTACCTCCAACGATTAGCAATGGCACGAGTGCTGAATCGCTCTACGCGTTTGAAGCAGTCACTTCGGTCGGTTTATTAAGCCAAGTCCAAAATCAAGGTCAGTCCATGGGAGTAAGAAGGGCTATTCAAGTAGATGATGAGTTAGTGAACAAACTTAACGCCTATTTACCAACAGTAGAGTCTGCACTTAAAGGGGAATCATTACTCACCTCAGCAAAAACAGAGGCAAGTGATGATCCTATGTATGAAACTAAACAAATTATCACTTACACTGACATCAACATGACTGAGATGACGATTGTCATGTATTATAACGAAACTATTATCGTAGATGATGATGATGACGATGATGATGATTGGGATGATGAACATGAACAAGAGCAAGAATCGTTTATCGAGGGTACGATTACTGTAGATGGCATCACCTATAATATGCGCGGCGAAAAGGAATTAGATGATGATGAATATGAAATCAATTTCCGCTACATCTTAAGCGAAACATCCTTCGTCTTAGTAGAACAAGAAATCGAGCGTGGAGAACAAGAATTCACCTATACCTTAGTAGAAAATGGTCGTGAAGTTTATGAATACAGTCTTGAAATCGAACACGACGAAGTATCTTTAGAGATGGAAGCTGGCAATAGCGAAAGTGAAATGAAATTCTTCCTCGCTAATAGAGATGGTAAAAATCTCATCGGCTGTAAAATCGAAGAAGGTAGAGATGAAGAAGTTGTCTTCTTTGAAAAGATCGTATCTCCTGAAGGTCAGGTTACTTATCAATTATACCTCCCAGTTCGTTAATACTATATTTACTCCTAAGTTTAGACCTTCAGAGCGTCATATAAGTAGGCTATGAGCCTACTTTTTTAAATTAAAAAGCTAGCACATATATTATGGCTAGCGTTTTTAAAGTGATGATTAATTGATTATTTATTTTACTTCGTAACCTGCAGATGTAATCGCTGCTTTAATTTTAGTTTCATCTAACGATTCGCCTTTTACTTCGACGGTACCATCTTTTAAAGAAACGTTTACTTCTTTGACGCCAGAGACGTTTAAGATTGCGTTATTGACACGCATTTTACAATGCTCACACATCATGCCTGAAACAGTCAATTTTAAATGTTCCATGTTATTTTTTTCCTCCTTTCTTTTTAAACTATTTATCGATTGAATTTTAAAGAAATTTATCGTAAGTGCATTTAATACGACGAAGACGCTACTAAAGGACATGCATAACGCTCCAATCATCGGGGTGAGTTCTATACCAAAACTTGGATAGAACATACCTGTCGCTAGGATGACCCCAATAGTGTTATAAATGAATGCCCAAAAGAGATTTAAGGCAATAGTAATAATTGTGCGTCTTGATAATCTTATGACGTTTACGACATCAAGCAAGGAATGTCTAAGCAATATTATATCACTAGATTCTATGGCGACATCGCTTCCTCCGCCCATAGCGATACCTATGTCAGCACTGACAAGGCTTGGTGCATCATTGACTCCATCACCAACCATCGCTACTAAGCCTTTAGTTTGTTTTTTCTCTAAATCAATGATAGCTTTCTTTTGATCAGGTTTTACTTCGCTTATGACATTATCTATGCCGACTTCTTTAGCAATGGCTTTTGCTGTCTTTTCTTTATCGCCAGTGAGCATGATAACTTTAATACCGCGTTTTTTGAGTTCGCTTATAGCGACTCTTGCATCCTCTTTCACTTCATCTTTAATCGCAATCATAGCCAAAATTGCTTTATCATAGCTCAAAAAGAGAACTGTTTTACCTTCACTTGATAATCTATCGAATGTTTGTTTATATTCATCGTTTTTTAAATTGAGATTAGTATCATTACCTAGAAAAATTTCTCTATCTTCGTAAAAGGCTTTCAATCCTTGCCCCTCTAACATTTCATATCGAGAAATAGGGAGAAGAGATGAATTGGTAAAATGATTAGTAATAGCTTTAGCTAAAGGATGATTTGAGCGTTTTTCAATCGAATAAATTAAATTATCGATGAATAAATGATCATCGTTAAAATAGATGATATCAGTGACGCTCGGTTGACCTTTAGTAATAGTGCCAGTTTTATCAAATATGAGTGTTTTAATATGACCAGAATGTTCTAAAATCTCGGCATTTTTAATAATTAAACCGCTTTTTGCGCCCTTCCCGACACTAACCATGATGGCGACAGGTGTCGCTAATCCTAGAGCGCAAGGGCACGCAATGACTAGAACTGATATAGCAAAGTTGAACGCCTCTTCAAATGGATATTGCGCACTTAAAAAACCGATTAGAGTAGCGATTGCTATAAGCAAGATGATTGGTACAAAATATAAGGCAATTTTATCAACTAATTTTGAGATAGGAGCCTTAGAGTTCGATGCTTCTTCGACGAGTTTTACAATAGTAGCAAAAGAACTATCTTCATAAATTTTAGTCGCTTCGATTTGCACATATCCACTCTCTAAAATGCTGGATGCGTAAACTTCGTTATCTTTCCTTTTATATACTGGAAGAGATTCACCCGTGATGTTAGCTTCATTAAAAGATCCATTACCATCGATAATCTTACCATCGATCGGTACTTTATCACCTTGCTTAACGACGATGATATAACCTATTTTAATCTCATTTACGTCTTTGGTGATTTCTATTCCATTGATGAGAACATTAGCCTTCTTAGGGCTAAGATTTATCAATTCACTAATAGCGTTAGTCGTCTTATTTTTGGCTAAATGTTCAAAATATTTTCCTAAACTTACCAAAGTAAGAATCATCGCTACTGAATCAAAATATAAGTTATGAGCGTAAGTATGGACGAGTGTTAAATCGTTATGTCCCAAACCATACCCAATCAAAAATATGCTGACGATTCCATAAAGTAACGATGCACTTGCACCAAGGGCGACTAAGGAATCCATATTAGGATGTAGTTTAATTAATTTTTTAAAACCTGATGTGAAAAAATGTTTATAAAAGATAATCGATGGAATAGTTAATAATAATTGCGAGAACGCTAATACGAGAGCGTTTTCATCACCTACGAAAAAATATGGTTGAGGCCAATTGAACATCGGACCCATCGCAAAATAAAATAAAAGAAGCATGAAGATGAACGAAATTATTAATTTTATTAGCTCAGCATCTATTTTTTTCTTCTTTGATGCAGTTTGTTTTATTTCAATCTGACCTTTAACTTTGGCATCATATCCTACTTTTTGAATCGCTTCTATGATGGTGTCTTCATTGATTTTATTTTCATCAAAAGAAACTTCCATAGAATTGGTTAAAAGATTGACGTTACAACTTAAAACACCTTCAAGTTTATTCACTGCATAATCTACGTGTGCTTGACAAGAAGCACATGACATGCCAAAAACATCAAAATTTTGTTTTTTCATCGCGTGATGTACCTCTTAATTAACTCTTGTATTTCATCAACAATTGATGAATCACCTTTTTCAATGCTATTTTTAATACATGTTTTTAGATGTTTTTCTAAGATGATATTAGCGAGCGATTCGCTTGCTTTAGATATGGCTAGCAATTGCATGATAATATCTTCGCAATATCTATTATCATCGATCATTTTTTTAACGCCTATAAGCTGTCCTTGAATGCGATTTAATCTTGCTTCTAGTTTATTTTTTTCTTCTGTAGTTCTTATCGTTTTTTTATCAGTCATATATTCAGCCTCTTTTCATTTATATTATACCCCCATATAGTATATAGGCAAGTGAGATGATTTTTATTTTTTATTGTGTTTAAATAATAGTAGAAACGAGGAAAATGTTATGAAAGTTGTCATCGTTGGCGGGAACGCTCTCGGAGCGAGTCTAGCGGCACGCTTAAGAAGATTAGATGAAAATGTCGAAATTACTATAGTAGAGAAAAATGATTACGTAAGTTTTGCTAATTGCGGCTTACCTTATTACCTGAGTGGTATCATCGCTTCTTCAGATTCTTTATTTGTCACTCCTAAAGATGAATTGAAAAGAAAATATAAATTAAATCTTTTAGATAGGACAGAGATGATTGGGCTAGATGAAAATAAAAAAGTAATATTTGTTAGTGATGAAAATGGAGAAGAAGAGATAACGTATGATTATTTAGTTCTCGCTATGGGATCTATCAATAATGTTCCTCCGATTAAAATTGGTGAAGGAGTAAAATATCACACTCTTCATACAGTAGAAGACGCTATTAAATTGAAGAAGGCGCTCGCTAGTAAAAAGAAAGTTGCTATCGTCGGTGCAGGTTTTATCGGATTAGAATTATTAGACAACGTTTTAGATGGTAAAAAAGAAATCCATCTCTTTGAAGCCACGAATAGAATTGCAAGTTTAGATGAAGATATGTCTTTATTTGCTTTAAACATATTAAAAAAGCGTGGTGTAAACGTCCATCTCAATAGTGCAATTAAAGAGATGAGTAAAGAAGGGGATAAAATTCTATTACACTACGATAACGAGAATTTAGAAGTTGATGATGTCATCATGGTAACCGGTGTGAAACCTAATATAAAACCAATTGAAGGAAGTTCTATAAAATTAATTGCAAATCGTTTTATAGATGTCGATGATTATTTACGTACGAATAACCCTTATATTTACGCAGGTGGGGATTTAATTTTATCGACACAAATGATAAGTGGAGTTAAAATTTACGCTCCTTTAGCTGGTTATGCTAATAAGGATGCACGCATCATCGCAAATAATATTATGGGAATGGAAGAAAAAAGATCGGAAGTTCTTAGAACTTCAATTTTCCATCTTTTAGGATATGCTTTTGGAAGAGTTGGACTTAGCGAAGATGAATGTAAGAAATTAAATATCTCGTATAAATGTTTATATTCCTTACCTTTTAATCATGTTACTTATTATCCTGGTGCAAAGCGATTATTCCAAAAAGTGATATTTGATGAATCTGGATTAATATTAGGCGCAACTATCATTGGTGAAGTTGATGTTCCACGTAAAATTGATACGCTTAGTGCGATTATGCGTAAACATGGTACATATATTGATTTAATGAATTTAGATTTGAGTTATTCACCAGTCTATGGTAGTGCAAAAGACGGCCTTAATATGATTGGCTTCATGTTCGATAATGAAGTGAGATTAGGACAAAAAAATATCGCGCCATTGGATTTTTATAAGAAAAAAGATTCTTTGTGTATCTTAGATGTTAGAGCGAGATCGGATTTCGATAATTTCCATTTTGATAATGCTATTAACATTCCATTTTCTGAATTACGTGAACGAATTAGTGAATTACCAAATGATAAAACTATATATGTGATATGTTATACTGGCGTATCAAGTTATAATTCATGTCGTCTTTTATCTAATTTAGGCTTTGATGTAATCAATGTTCAAGGTGGACATACGTTTTTAAAAGTATTGAATCTTTTGTAAAATTAGTGGCGATAGAGCGTTACAACTTTAAAGAATGTTTTACGAGTGATGAACAATTTATTTCGCTCCTAACTTCAATCGAAGATGCCGCTATCGCATCATTAGCCTGAGGAAAGCTCTTATTTTTTGTCATTTTCTCTTTAAGAAAAGAGTCTTTTCGTTTTATAATTTAAATATAAGAGGAAGGAACTCATATCTATGAATGAACAATTGAATCCTTTGTTTACACCTTGGAAAATAGGTAACGTAGAAATCAAGAATCGTATCGTCCTATGTCCAATGGGTGGGACATCACTTTTTGGTTGGATGAGACCGAATAGTTTTGATGAAACTTCTGCTAATTTCTTTTTAGAAAGGGCAAAACATGACGTAGGACTCATCATCCCTGGCATCGCTCCTTTAAAAGACCCAATCTTAGGGCGATGGCTTTATAAAAATAAAAAAATGTTTAAAAAATTAAAACCATTTATGGATGATATTCATAAAGAGGGTTCTAAATTATTCGTGCAACTTACTGCTGGTTTTGGCAGATCGTTCGCTATTACGAAACCATTAGTGTTATTACTAAAATGTAAACCATTAGGTTGGCTTTGTAAGCCATTTATCAATGCATCTTATCTCACAGCTTCGCCTAGTGAACTTCCATCTAGATGGGATGAATCAGTTAAATGTCGCCAAATGACTGTCAAAGAAATTAAAAAGATCATTGAAGCATACGCAAAGACTGCTAAATTGTGTAAAGATGCAGGTGTTGATGGTGTGGAAGTGCATGCTGTTCACGAAGGCTATTTGTTAGATCAATTTACGACCAAATACACTAATTTTAGAAAAGATGAATATGGTGGTAGTTTTGAAAATCGTTATCGTTTTGCTGTCGAAGTAGTGAAAGCGATAAAAGCCTTATGTGGCGAAGATTATCCTGTATCATTACGCTATAGCGTAACGTCTAAGACTAAAGGATTCTGTTCTGGTGCTTTACCTGGCGAATCATTCCATGAAGTGGGACGTGATATGGAAGAGAGCGAAAAGGCTGCAAAATATTTAGAAGATGCCGGTTATGATATGTTGAACGCTGATAATGGTACCTACGATGCTTGGTATTGGGCTCATCCACCTGCTTACATGCCCAATAACTGCAATTTAGAAGATGTTGCACACATTAAAAAGTTCGTCAATATTCCTGTCGTCGCGGCGGGTAAGTTGGAACCATTAGTAGCGGCTAAAGCTATCAAAGATGGTGATATCGATGCCATGGGTGTCGCAAGACAATTCCTCACCGACCATGCTTGGGTGAGCAAACTTAAAGATGGCCATCCAGAAGATATTAAACCTTGTATTCTTTGTCATAATGCTTGCTTCGATATGGCACATTATAAAGGTGTAGCTAACGATGAATCTTTGAAGGAAGTAAAGAGCATGGCTAGATGTGCTCTTAACCCGATGACGATGAATCGTAAGCCATATAATTTAAAGAGAACAAAACATCCTAAGAAAGTGGCTGTTATAGGTGGTGGAATCGGCGGTATGGAAGCAGCGTTAGTTTTAAAACTAAAAGGACACACACCTATCATCTACGAAAAATCTAACCACCTCGGTGGCGTTTGGGTTGAAGCATCCAATCCTTCTTTTAAAGAAAGGGATAAAGAACTGCTCGAATGGTACATTAGAGAAATTAGGAAGAATGGTATCGAAGTACATCTAAATCATGAAGTGAAAGCAATTGATGATTTAGGAGCAGACGAAGTGATTATTGCTACTGGTGCAAAAGCGAACAAACTTCGTGTCCCAGGCAATGAATTTGCTATTGACGCAATCGAATATTTAGATGGTAAGAAAGTTGGTAAAGAAGTAGTAGTCATCGGTGGTGGTCTTACTGGATGTGAAATTGCTTACGATTTACATCTTAAAGGAAAGAAACCTATCATCATCGAGATGAAAAATGACCTCATGGCGCAAAAAGGGTTATGTTTAGCTAACTCTAGTTATTTACGCGATTACTTCAAGTGGCAAAATGTACCAGTTCATCTAGAAGCAAAAGTGTTAAATATCGCTAAAGATTACGTCGAAATATTAAACGTCGATGGTAAGAAGATGAAAATTCCTTGCGATGACGTCATCTCGTGCATCGGTTATCATCCTGCACCAGTCATTAAAAAATCTCGTCACGTCCATATCGTAGGTGATGCTAAAGAAGTGGGTAATTTGCGTACTGTCATCTGGGGCGCATGGGACGTCTGTTCACGTATTTAATTAAATAAAGACTTATTTTTGGAGGTGTTTGAGCGTCAACACCTCCTTTTTCTTCATTTTGTGTTTTAATATAAGTGTATATGAGGAGGAAATGCTTATGTTCATGAATAGAAAAGTAGTAATTATCGGAGATGGTGCAGTCGGTTCAACTCTAACTTACACTCTCGCGATAGGTGATGCAGTAAACGACATCGTCATCGTCGACTTGAATAAAAATAAAGCAGAAGGTGATGTTTTAGATATAGAACATGGTATGTCTTTTGTCACACCGAAAAGAATTAAGGCTGGTACTTATGAAGATGCAAAAGATGCCCATATCATCATCATCACTGCTGGGGTTGCTCAAAAAGAAGGTGAGACGCGTATTGATTTACTTAATCGTAACATCAGAGTGTTCGATTCAATCATCGCTTCTTTAAAACCTAATTTGAATGAACACGCTATTATCATGGTCGTCACAAATCCATGTGACATTCTTGCTTATTATACTTATAAAAAATTAGGTATTGAGAGTAGTCGCGTCATCGGAAGTGGTACTGTTTTAGACACCTCGAGATTAAAATCCTTCATTAGCGATGATACAGGTATCGATCCACGTAACATACATACGTTCGTCGTCGGCGAACATGGCGATAGCGAGGTGGCACTTTTTAGTAGCACTTCAATTGCTGGGCTACCATTAATTGATTTCTGCGAAAAATGTGGCAAATGTCCTTACAAAGGACTAAGAAAGTTTAGCTTATTATTAGAGAAAGTTAAAAATGCCGCTTATGAAATAATCGACAAAAAAGGTGCGACATTTTATGCAGTCGCACTAGCGGTCACTAAGATTGTCGAATCGATTGTGAATGATACTCATTCCATTCTCACCGTTTCTACTTATATTGACGATGGGGAATTAGGAGAAGTTTATTTGTCACTTCCCTGTGAAGTCGGAAGTGCAGGTGTTTTAAGAGTGTTACATACACCGATGAACGATGAAGAAAAAGAAGCGTTAAAGAAATCAGCTTCGACATTAAAAGAAAAAATCCGTCTAATAGACGGATTATAGAAAATAGTTTCAATTATTCGTTTTAGCCTTTTAAACCACGGGCTTGGCGATCCATGTTTTCAACGACCACATCATAAATATCGCCTAGACTTTGGCAATATTCTAAAACTTTCCAAGGGGTGTTAGTGTGGAAGTGAATTTTAATGAGTGTCTCATCGCCAACAGCGAGTAAGCAATCGCCTTCGATGTTATTCGTGATGTAGTCATTAATTTCATCTTCGTTTAGATTTGTTCCTTCGATGAGTAGTTGAGTATCAAATTTGTATTCGATCATAGTGTTTTACCTCTCTAGATTAAGTATTATATTCATTTTTCGAAAAAATGCCAAATAGGTGGCTACTAAATTATGTAGCGATTTGCTAAAATATTCATAGAATAATGACGATACAAGAAAGGAAATAACATATGAATAGAGATTTCGTATTTCATAACCCGACCAAGATTTATTTCGGACGTCATAGCATGCTTCATCTTGAAGACGAATTACAAAAGTATGGACCTAATGTTTTATTAGCTTATGGCGGCGGCTCTATCAAGACGAACGGCATCTATGATGAAGTGATAAAAGCTTTGAACAACACGAATAAAAATATCGTTGAATTTAGTGGTATCATGCCAAATCCTACTCTTGCAAAAATGAAAGAGGGCATGGAATTAGTTAGAACTAATAAAATAGATCTCATCCTCGCTGTCGGCGGTGGGTCAGTCATCGATTTAGCAAAAGGTGTTTCAGTTTCAACTTACGCTAGAGGAGATGCGTTTGAACGTTATTGGCTGAAACGTGAAGAAGTAGACAATGAAGTAGTGCCTGTAGGAGCGATACTTACGATGACTGGTACTGGTTCAGAAATGAATGGTGGATCAGTCATCACTGATGAAAAGAGAATGATTAAAGTAGGACGAGTGTTCACCTCCTTTGCTTTTCCTAAGTTTGCTATTTTAAATCCAACTTATACTTATACTGTTTCGCATTATCAAATGTGCAGCGGCATATTCGATGCTTTCTCTCATATGATGGAACAATATTTTAGTGATTTTGATAATCCTGTGACTGACTATGTTTTAGAGTCACTCATGCGTGCACTAATTGATGCGAGTGATATTGCAATTAAAGACCATGAAGATTATGAAGCGCGTTCCAATATCATGTGGATTAGCACATTAGCTTTGAATACCATAACTGGTTTAGGTAAGACTCAAGACTGGGAAGTACATGCTATAGAACACCAAATAAGTGCTTTTACTAACTGCGCTCACGGGATGGGTTTAGCAGCTATTAGCCCTGCATATTACCGCTATATCTTACCTTTTGGTCTACCGAAATTTAAGCGATTTGCTATCAATGTTTTTAATATTGATCCACGTGGCAAAACGGATGAAGATGTGGCAAGAGAAGGGATTGACGCACTCGATAAATATATAATCGATCATGACATGCCTAATTCGTTAAGAAAACTCGGTGTCGAAAGAACGTTATTATCTAAGATTGCCGATAGCGTTTCTTTAGGTGGTGGCTATAAAAAATTGACAAGAGAAGATGTTTACGCCATCTTATTTAATGCTTATGAAAACGAATGAAATATATGACACTATCGTCTTAGGTTTAGGACCAGCGGGAATAAGTGCGGCTATCTATTTAAAAAGATTTAATCATTCCGTTCTCGCAATTGGACTTGATGGTGGTTCCTTGAAAGGATTGCATCATATCGATAATTACTATGGTTCATTTCACCTTTCTGGTGACGATATTTTAAATAATGGTTATGCACAAGCTAAAGCTCTAGGAATTGAACTCAAGTTTGAAGAGGTAGTGGACATCGAAGTCGATTCTATAGTCCACGTTAAAACTAACTTAGGAAATTATGAAGCTAAAACTCTTTTCCTCGCTTTAGGATTAGGAAGGAAAAAACCTAATATCGGTCGCCTTAAAGACTATGAAGGAAAGGGTGTTTCATATTGTGCAACTTGTGATGGATTTTTATATCGCAATAGACCTATTGCTTTATTAGGTGAAGGGAAACTCATGGAAGAAGAATATGACGTACTAAGTCATATTAGCGATAAAGTTTACGTCCTTACTAATGGTAAAAAGGTAGATTTTAAAGTGAAAGTAAATGAAAATGAAATCGATCATCTAGAAGGTGAAGAATATTTAGAAAGAATCGTCTTTAAAAATGGTGAATCGCTTCACGTTGATGCTTTATTTATCGCAAATGGTCTTTTAGATACATTTAAATCTGCAAAGAAAATTGGTCTAGCAGTGAATGAATCTGATGAGCTCATCGTCGATGAAAACGGGAAGACAAATGTCCCTTTCATCTTTGCAGGTGGTGATATGATTAGCGGTGTCAAACAAATTGCAAAGGCAGTAGATGATGGTATGAAAGCGGCATACGCTATTCATAAATTATTATCTAGCAAGTCATAATGTACTAATTCAAATGATGTGAGACTAAATTAAAGCATAAAAAAATAGTCCTCGCTTATAATTAAGTTATCCAATACTTAAGAAGGAGGACTACATGAATATTTTAACACATCAAA
>CALVPP010000011.1 GCA_944351395.1 uncultured Bacilli bacterium | reverse complement strand
AAGATGCATGGCATCTTTCTTATACATTATTTAATAAACACCTACGGAAAAATTCTTGTGTTGCTACGGAAAACGGGCGATAAGAAACGTCGCGTGAACAAATAATTAATATAAAAAAATAAATTCAAGACTACATTTTTAGAAAGGTTAAGCCTAATTAAGGATAGCCTTTCTTTTTGTTATGAAATTTATGTTAGAGCCAAACTAGAAATTTTAAATTATTGAAAATTGTAGTATTGACGAACTACACTACAATAGATTTAAATAAATTGTACATATAGTACGATTCACATTCTTTTCGAAGTGAATTACAACTTAGGAGGTCATATTACATGACAAAATCTTTTAAGAAGGTTAGTGCTCTCCTCCTCGGCCTAACCATGCTAGGTGGCGTATTTGGCGGCGCTCTTTTAGCACGCGATCCAGGGGGGGTTGTTAACGCTGCAGTTGGCGATATGTATGAGAAAGTCACTGAACCACTCGATGACTATTCTGGTACATATTTAGTTGCTTGGGAATCAAGCTCAACCGAAGCGTGGGTTTTTGACGCTTCTCTAGCTAATCCTGATGCGACAAATAACTATGTAAAAGCTACTCTTGACAACGGCACAATTATTGCTGACGTAGACAAAAGTAGCTACGAAGTCGAGATTTCTAAAGACTCTGGTGGCACAAACTATCAGATGAAAAGTGTCGATACTGGCAACTATTTTTATGGAGGAAGTTCTAACGATTTGAAGTATGGTACTTCCGAGCCTTCATCTCAATTAACAATCACTTACGATGATGCTCTCTCAAGAACCTCTATTGTTTCTTCAGCTGGTGCGGCAAAATATTTTGTGTTCAATAACATGTCTGGTCAGAACCGTTTCCGCTTTATGAAGAATGATTGCTCAGGCGCAGACGGTGGAAATTCCAGTTATAGGCCAGTCCAATTGTATAAAAAAGTTGAAGTTGTTGTTACAGATCCAATCGTTACTATTGCTGGTGAGACAAGCGGCGCAGTAGGTGATGTCGTCACATTGACCGCAACTCCTATGAAATTCACTGAAACGGAACTTACTTATAGTTGGACTGTCGCTACAGGCGGTGAAGAATTAGTAAATTTAACAAACGCTGATACTGCAGAAGTCACCGTAGAATTTATTAAATCAGGTGAAGTCACAATTAATTTAGCCGTTTCTGGAACAACGGAAAGTGCAGAAAATTCAGTTACTATTACTATCCAAGATATTCTAACTGTCACAGCAGCGAAGGATCTTGCTGATAATCAAAAAGTATATGTTCGTGGTATCGTCTACGCTCAATATGGCAATTCCTTCTACATTGCTGATGAAGACGGTACTGGTATTCAATTATACACCTATAGTGATTTAGGCATTGCCGTTGGTGAAGAAGTTGTCGTCACTGGTACGCTCGGTACTTATAACGAAGGCAGACAATTAAACAATCCTGTTATTATTTCTCACGAAGCGACTGAAAAAGTCGTTACGCCAAAAGTTCTTACTCACGCTGAACTTGATAACAAGTATGTGAACGATTTCATCGCTGTGGAAAACATGGTTTGGCATAGTGGTGCTGCATCTGAATTGAACATCTATTTCCATGAAGAAGGCGATTCAACTAAAGAATTAGTCCTTTATAATCATAAATCCAATAGCGCTGCTTATGCAGGTGCATTAACTACCGCAATGGCAAATTGGGAAGCAGATGTTACTACTGTTACTCTTGCTGGTGTCTATGGTGTATATAAAAACACTTTAGAAATCTTCTTAACAAGTGTTACTACTTATGAAATTGATGCAGTCGATACTTTTGCTCGTAAGTTCTTAGCTACTGAACTTTGTGACAATGGTGTTACTGAACCTGATACCGCTCTTTGGGCAGGATTAAAAACTGCGTTCGAAGCATTAGATGCAGAAGAACAAGCTGTTTTAAGAGAAGCAACAGGTAATGAACAAGGTAATGTCGTCGAACAAGCGATGAGACGTTATGATTACATCATTGAGAAATATGGTGCTGATAGATATGAGAACTTCATCGCTAGAGAAATTACTCCTGCTAGTAATGTAGTCGATAATTTCTTCGGTTCTAATGATAACCTCACGATCATCTTAGTAGTCACCATTACTCTCGTGTCCTTATCAATTCTCATCGGTTTCCGTTTCTATCTTAATAAACGTAAATCGAATAAATAATTAATAATTTAAAAAATAATCGTATTTCGCCAAAAGTACGAATGTTTCTTGGAGCGGTTACTTTCGCCGCTCCTTTTTGTTTATGGTAAAACGTAATTTTAATTTAAAAGGGTTATATAAGCCTTTATAGCGATGTTTAGAGCAATAATGATAAATTAGCCATCTTTGCCTTTTAACCTTCTTAATACCTTTATTTAAACGCGATAAAAATGTTCAGATTGAATAGTTAATTATCAATCGTAGAAATTAGGTGATGAAAAACTTACTTACGAAAAATTGCGTAGGTAAGTTTAAACCTATGTATATTTAATAAATACAAATCATTTAAACGATTCTTGACGTTTTGTTAAAACACGAAGAATCAAAAAGGGCTATCATTAGCCTAATCGGTTTCTTAATAGCCCATTTTTATTAATGATTGATAAATTATGCGTTAGGAGGCGTTTCGCTTGGGGGAATGAAGTTTGCTATAACACCAATTATGACTATAACAATGATTATTATCGAACCAATGATGATCCATTTTTTTCTTTTCTTCTTTTTAAGTTCAGCGGTTTTTTCTTCAATCTTGTTAATTCTTGCTTGTTTATTAGCTTGTCCACGTTTCGCAGCTTCAGCTTTCGCCAAAATGTCAATCGCGGGTAAATTAGAAAGATTTTTGTTCGCTAATGTGGCTTTTAATAGATTTAAAGTATTTTGAATTTCTGCCAAATTATTTAAAGTATGTCTTCTTAATTGTGCACAATAAACTTTGACGTTTGGATTCTTATCTAAGACGTTATTGAAAATATAAATTCTAACTGCACTTTGTACTTGAATATCGTAACTATTCGCGTTCCCATCTTTATCGTAATAAGAAATGGTAAGAGTGTGCATATCATTTTCGCCAGATGTTCCTTTAAAGCCACCGCTTGCGGTGTGAGTAATAGTTAAATCGATGAAGTTTTCAAAAGGACAGACGAATTGTTCTGCATCATCGAAGACGAACCCTAAGGTTTTGTTATTATCATCGATGAAGAAGTAACAAAGTAAATCTGGCTGTAAATAGATAACTTTACTATATTGTGAAGCGTTAGTGACACTTTCAAATCTCTTAAGATTATCTTTAAAAACTTGATTGACGTCATATTTATCTTTTCTCGCCTTACCGTTATTGATGTAGTCGTGATCGATATCAGCTTGTTCGAAATCTAATACGTTTTCACTTACGTATACGTCACGATATATTTTTTTACTTTGATTAGACGTGTTATAAGTTATATCTTTCTTATCATCTAATAAGACGTCTAATGAGACGTTAAAGTAAATCGCCATTTTCTTAAGTTTTTCAATATCAGGGATGGCTTCACCACTTTCCCATTTGAAGACGGCTTGTCTAGATATATCGAAGACGTTCGCGAGTTCTTCTTGTGACATACCTTTTTGTTTCCTTAAATTCATTATTTTGTCTGCAAGTTTCATAATTTCCTAAACTCCTTGTTTTGTTAGCCTTATTGTAAAGGAAAAGTAGACACTAAAAAAAGTAACCGTTGGTTAAAAAGCTGTTAACTACCGCTTTACATTTTGCCATTTTTTGAAGAATTTAGTAATTTTTTATCACAAAATGGAACGAAATTGTTAAAGAATGATGAAGGATAATCAAACATTAAAAAACGCTCAATGAATTAGCGAATATTCACTTATTTAAAGATTTGAAAGTGTTATTTAAATAAGTTTTACCTACTTGTCTTGCACCTATGACAAGTAAAGGCTTCCTATCAGAATCTTCATTTCATTCGATCAAATCTTTAAGGTATTTTCTCTCCATAAAATCTCCATATCTTGTACCTTTTAACAACTTTGCTGTTATCTATCTTTAATGATGATAAGTTCTACTTATCATATGGTTTTTGTAGTCTATTAAAATCTAAAAATTATCAAAAGCATTAAAAAAGCTGCCCAGTAATTAGGACAGCTTAATTAAGTTTTTTAAGTTAAACGAAGATTATTTTTTCGTGTTTTTGATGTGTGCTTGCGCTGCAGCAAGACGAGCGACAGGAACACGGAATGGCGAACAAGAGACATAATCTAAGCCGACTTGTTCAAAGAAGTCGATAGAGACTGGATCGCCACCAACTTCACCACAGACACCGAGGTGGAGGTGTGGGTTAGTGGATCTACCTTTCTTAGAAGCCATATCGACGAGTTGTCCAACACCTTTGACATCGATCGTTTGGAATGGATCTTGTTCAAAAATCTTGGTCTCGTAATATTTGGGTAAGAATTTACCAGCATCATCACGGCTGAAGCCGAAGGTCATTTGTGTCAAGTCATTCGTACCGAAAGAGAAGAATTCTGCTTCAGTAGCAATTTCGTCTGCGAGTAAGGCAGCACGTGGGATTTCAATCATCGTACCGACGTGATAATGTAAGTCAGCTTTCGCTTCAGCGATAAGTTTATCCGCGGTTTCGGTGATAATATTCTTCACGAACTTGAATTCTTTAAGATCGAGAGTGAGAGGAATCATGATTTCAGGCTCGACTTTCTTGCCTAAATCATGCTGCGCTTTAATGGCTGCTTCAATGATTGCGGTTGCTTGCATTCTCGCAATTTCTGGATAAGAAACAGCAAGACGGCAACCACGGTGACCCATCATCGGGTTGAATTCATGGAGGTAAGCGATACGGTCTTTGATGACAGCGACGCTAGTGCCTAACGCATTCGCTAACTCTTCAATCTTATCTTCTTCTTGTGGTAAGAATTCATGTAGTGGTGGATCTAATAGACGAACGTTGACGTTTAAGCCATCCATCGCCATGTATAATTTATAGAAGTCATCACGTTGATAAGGTAATAATTCTGCTAGAGCAGCTTCTCTACCTTCCGTCGTATCAGAAAGAATCATCTTACGCATGTGGAAGATACGATCTTTATCGAAGAACATATGTTCAGTACGGCATAGACCGATACCTTGTGCACCAAATTTCTTCGCTTGGATAGCATCTCTTGGCGTGTCAGCGTTCGCACGGACGAGAAGTCTTCTATTCGCATCAGCCCAACCCATGAGTCGACCGAAGTCGCCAGTTAATTCTGGTTCAACTTTCTTGACATCGACGTCATAGACGTAACCAGTCGAACCATCGATGGATAGGACATCTTTGTCGGTGAGGACACGGTCACCAATTTTGACAGTTCTTGCTTCTTCGTCGACGACGATAGCCGAACAACCAGCGACACAGCATTTACCCATACCACGAGCGACGACAGCAGCGTGAGAAGTCATACCACCACGCATAGTGAGGATACCTTCTGCTGCGACCATACCTTCAATATCTTCTGGGGATGTTTCAGCACGGACTAAGACGACTTTTTCGCCTTTGTTATGTCTTTCTGCTGCTTCTTTAGCGTCGAAGCAGATGAGACCTGTCGCGGCACCTGGTGAGGCTGGTAAACCAGTAGCAACTGGTTTGATAGTTTTTAAGGCAGTTTGATCAAAACTTGGATGTAATAAAGCGTCTAAGGATTTTGGTTCCACTCTTAAGACAGCTTCTTTTTCATCGATGATACCTTCGTCTACTAAATCGCAAGCAATCTTAAGTGCGGCATTAGGAGTTCTTTTACCATTTCTCGTCTGTAAGAAATAGAGTTTACCATCTTCGACAGTGAATTCCATATCTTGCATGTCTTTATAATGGTTTTCCATGAGTTTAATCGTCTTAGCAAATTGTTCGTAGACTTCTGGCATTCTCTTCGCCAATTCTTCGATGTGGAGAGGAGTGCGGATACCAGCGACGACGTCTTCACCTTGTGCGTTTGGTAAATATTCAGCGAATATTTTCTTTTCACCAGTAGCAGGTGAACGAGAGAAAGCCACACCTGTACCAGATGTTTCGCCCTTGTTACCGAAGACCATCGATTGAACGTTTACTGCAGTGCCCCAAGAATATGGGATGTTGTTCATCTTACGATAGATGTTTGCACGTTCATTATCCCAGCTGCGGAAGACAGCGGTGACTGCTTCGATGAGTTGGACTTTTGGATCTTGTGGGAAGTCTTCGCCGAATACTTTTTTATAGTAAGCTTTGTATTCTTTGACGAGTTCTTTCAATTCTTCTGCAGTTACTTCTGTATCAAGTTTATAACCTCTTCTCTCTTTTAATTCATCGAGCATCTTATCCATGTCAGTACGTGGATGACCTTTAGCGATGTTCGTGAACATGAGGATGAAACGACGATAGCAATCGTAAGCAAAACGTTCGTTACTCGTCTCTTTAGCTAAAACTTCGACGGTTCTATCATTTAGACCGAGGTTGAGGATAGTATCCATCATACCTGGCATACTCACTCTTGCGCCAGAACGAACGCTGACGAGTAAGGGCTTATGATCGCCACCGAAAGCTTTACCTGTTTCTTTTTCTACTTCCTTAATAGCAGCGAAAATATCATTCACTAAGAATTCTGGAAGTACTTTTTTGTTCTCGTAATAAAGAGTGCATGCTTCAGTTGAAATAGTGAAGCCTTGGGGAATGGGTACCCCGATGTGGGTCATCTCAGCGAGACCTGCACCTTTACCACCGAGGAGTTCCTTGCCTAAACCATAGGCATCTTTGAAACTATAGACATATTTCTTTTGTTCCATGTTTTTCCTCCATTCATGGTTTTTCATATCATTGGTGTTTCTCACACCAAAAAATATTCTAGCAAAAAAAGTATTAAATGTGTATAAATTTAATAACCTCTTTGATACTCGTCACTATTTAGAACTATCTAGAAGGAATCTCATCCCATCTTCAAAATAGTCAGACCAGAAACTTTCATGATGTTTTCTTTTCGTATCCATGACAAGACTTACTTCACTATCTTTGTACCCGTGTTTCAATAAGTAGTTATAAGCGATGTAAGTCGAGTGGATGAATAGATGTTCAAAATCTTTGCCCCCGACGAGAAGCGCTATATGAGTGTTCATCTTTTTCATGGTTATCACTTCGCTTAAGAAGTTTTTAAGTGATTTAATTTTCATGAGAAATAAAGCAGGGGAGAATGATAAAACGCCACTTAACATCTCACTTTTATAGAATGCGGCGAAGAAGGCGATTAGTCCACCCATAGACGACCCACCAAAGAAGGTGTGTTTTCTATCTTTTTTTGTCTTAAAATTTTCGTCTATGATAGGTTTTAAAGTATCGAAGATAAAATCTAAATAAAGTTCGCCACATTGAGTGTAATTTTGCATGCCTTTGAGACGGCTCTTTTTTATATCACAAATAGATGGTGTGAGTTCAGCACTTCTAGCCTTGCTATCTTTAGGACAATCAACACCGACGTAAATTAAACCATCATAACCTTCATTCATCAAAGCGAAGTTATGTTCATCAATATCCCATTCGCCATAAGCGCTTAAATATTTATCGACGAGATTTTGGCCATCCGACATATAACAAACGCCATATCTTTTATTTTTATTGGTGAAATAATCTTCTGGAACGAACACTCGCACCATCCTTTTATTTTCTTTCGGTAGAGGCGTGTCAAAAAGACATTCATAAAGATAGCCGTGTGTGATGTCGTTTGGTTTTTTCTCGTAAAGTTTAAATGGTCCAATTACTTTTTTCATGTGTCACTCTCTTCCTGAGGGGCAATAGGATTACGTCCAGAGAATTGTGCATTGTATAACTCTGCGTAGAAACCGTTTTGAGCGAGCAATGTTTTATGATTACCCTTCTCTATAATTTTACCTTTATTCATGACGAGAATCATCTTTGCGTTTTTAATCGTCGATAGCCTATGAGCGATGATGAATGAAGTTTTGCCTTCCA
Source organism: uncultured Bacilli bacterium (assembly GCA_944351395.1). Classification (GTDB taxonomy): domain Bacteria; phylum Bacillota_I; class Bacilli_A; order RFN20; family CAG-826; genus CALVUG01. The sequence goes on along the minus strand of CALVPP010000011.1, from coordinate 22,366 downwards.
TCATCTTGTTCATGACACTCTGAATTTCAACTTCTGTACGCGTATCGACACTAGAAGTGGCTTCATCTAGGATGAGCATGCGTGGTTTAGAAATCATTGCTCTAGCAATAGTTAATAATTGTCTTTGACCTTGTGAGATGTTCGTACCATCTTCGTTAAGCATAAAATCGTAACCACCAGGTAAAGTCTTGATGAAATGGTGCGCACGTGCTTTTTTAGCAGCATCAATCACTTCTTCATCGGTAGCGTCTTGTCTTCCGTAACGGATGTTATCTTTGATAGTGCCTTCGAATAACCACGTATCTTGTAAGACCATACCAACCGCACCTCTTAAAGCTTTACGCGTATATTCTCTCGTCTCGTGCCCATCGAGTATGATTTGACCATTATCGATGTCGTAGAAACGCATGAGCAAATTGACGATAGTCGTCTTGCCTGCACCAGTTGGGCCGACGATAGCGACACTATCACCGGGGTGGACTTCTAAATTGAGATTTTCGATCAATGGTTTATCTTTCGTATAAGAGAAAGCGACATCTTTTAAAATCATCTCTCCTTTGATGACGCTTTCATCATTAATAGCGTCTTCTCTATCTGGTGTTTCTTCTTCTTGATCTAATAGATCATATATTCTTTCACCTGCAGCGACGGTCGATTGAATAGTGCTAGAAATTTGCCCGATATTTTGGAATGGCTGTTGGAAAAGATTTAAGAAGAGGAAGAAAGCGACCATGTTGGCAATATCGTCTAATAAGCCTCCGACTACGCAGACGAAGACGAAGCCTAAATTCGAGATGAAGCGCATGGATGGAAAAATTAAACTAGATAAGAATTGCGACCATCTATCAGCGTGAGTTAATTCTTCGTTTACGATAGCGAAATCTTTTTGAGTTTTTTCTTCCATGTTGAAAAGTTTGATGACTTTATAGCCTGAGAAGTTCTCTTCTGCTACCCCTTCAAGTTGCGATAATTTAGTGCGATATTTAGAGAATTGTTTTTGCGCTTTGATGGCAATAGTGATGGTCACAGCGATAGTGACAGGCATGATGGCAAAGGCGATGAGCGCTAATTCCCAACTAGAGACGAGCATAGCGACGATGACTGAGATGAGTAAAGCGATAGAATATATTGTTTGATTGATAATTGATCTTAATGATTGCGAAATAGTATCTACATCAGCGGTACCACGTGTAAGAATTGTGCCATAAGTGTGAGAATCGAAATATGATAGAGGTAATTTATCGAGTTTATCTCTTACTTGCGATCTTAAGTTGTAGGCATATTTAGCTGCGATAGTGACGATGATGAAATCGGCTGCCCAATTGAATAAAGCGCTAGCGACATATAATCCTAACATTAGACCAAAACTCGTTAGAGTGTTCGTCCAATTGATGCTGATGGTCATATCAGGATTGACGATGAGAATATCTCCCTCTAAGCCGTTTAATATATTACGTAGTAATAAAGGACAGACGACAGTAAATATCGCACTAGCAATCAAGAAGATAGCAACGATGATGAAAAGAGGATATTGTGGTTTAAAGTCTAACGCTAATCTTTTAAATGATTTTTTAAAATGTTGGGCTTTATATGCTTGCCCAATTTTACCATGTGGTGGCATTAGGCTTCACCTCCTTCCATGATTTGTTGTCCTAGTTTAATCGTTTTATCAATCTCATCTGGATCGAGTTGCGAAAGGACGATATCTAGATATGTGGGACAAGATTTTAATAATTGTTCATGCTTGCCTTGTCCGACGATTTCGCCATCATCTAACACGATGATATTATCAGCGTTTAAAATACTAGAAACGCGTTGAGCGACGACGATCATCGAAGCGTCTTTGACATAATCTTTTAATGCACGGCGAAGTTTGATATCAGTTTTGAAGTCGAGTGCGCTGAAGGAATCATCGAAGATGAAGACCTCAGGTTTTTTCACTAACGCTCTTGCGATAGCGAGCCTTTGTTTCTGTCCACCAGAGAAGTTTTTTCCGCCTTGCGATACGCGTGCATTTATGCCCTCTTCTTTCTTGTTGACGAAGTGAGTAGCTTGAGCGACGTCTAATGCTTTTTTAATGTCTTCATCACTCGCATTTTGATTACCGAATAACATGTTGTCTTTTATCGTTCCACTGAAGAGTAAGGCTTGCTGAGGGACGAAGCCAATCATGTCACGCAAATCTTTTTGAGAATAGTCTCTAATATCTACTCCATCGAAAAGAATCGCCCCCTCACTCACATCATAAAATCTTGGTATGAGGTTGATAAGAGTGGATTTACCAGAGCCAGTTGAACCGATTATTGCAGTCATTTCTCCAGGTTTTGTCTTAAAAGAGATGTGATGGAGCATGGGATCTTGTGCATCTGGGAAGGTAAATGATACGTCTTTAAATTCAATAACCCCTTTGCCTTGTTTATTGTTTAATGCAAGGCTAGTATCTTTTTTATCTAAGACGGTATTTTCAGTTTCTAAAATTGCGTTGATACGTTTAGCAGATACTTGTCCACGTGGAATCATGATGAGAATCATCGCAAACATCATGAACGACATCATGATTTGCATCGTGTATTGAGCGACGACCATCATGTTCGACAACGTATCGCTAACATCGCTTTGTATAAATGTGCCATCAAGTCTAGCAAAGCCATAGAAGAAAATAGCGATGTAAGTCATATTGAAGACCACAGTAATAATTGGATTAGCGCTAGTCATGATGCGTTCGACTTTAATCGTGATATTTTTGACTTTATCGTTAGCTTGACCAAATCTTGCCCTTTCATATTCTTGTTGGTTAAATGCACGAACGACGCGCACGCCAGTGAGTTGCTCTCTCATGACGACGGTGACGTGATCGATAGCTTCTTGAATCTTTTTGAATTTTGGAATGCTCACCACACAAAGAACGATGATAGTGATGACGATAATTGGTAACGAGATAGCAAGCACTATTGCGAGACTTGCGTCTTTGGTAAGAACCATGATGATGGCGACTATAAGTGTTACAGGTGACATGACCATCGTGCGTAATGACATCGTATATGTATCTTTTACAGTTTGGACATCGTTAGTGATACGTGTTAATAGTGTAGAAGTGCCAAAATTGTCATATTCAGCGAGAGAAAATTCACTCACCTTATCGTAGATTGATTGTCTGACATTTTTAGCGAGTACACTCGTCGCATGTCCGATGAGCAGTCCTGTTCCAACAGCGAGAGTTAAGACGAGAACGGAAATACCAATCATGATTCCACCTTGAATCCAAATCTCGTTTACATCTCCTCCAGTTTGAACTATTTGAGTAATCTTGCCCATGTAATCGGTCAATTGTAATTGTGCGTATGCTTGACCAGCGACGAGGATTAAAGAGATTAAGACTTCCCACCAAGTAGAACGAAAATATTTAAATAGTTTTATCATCTGTTCTCCTCCTTTTTCAAAAATAAATTCACGAGCACATTAGTGGACGGAACGATACATTTGTTATGAGATGAAGTAATTGAGGAATAAGTAATGCCTCCTAACATCGAACCAAAGCAGACGATGAGTTCTTTTGGATCACAATCGATTATTGTTCCTTCTTTTTGGCCCTCGACGATGAGGTCATATAGAAGTCCAAAAATGTTTTTTCCATTTTTAATTTTCTTAAAGTCAATTGTTTTCTGAAAGTGTAGATTTAAGAAAAGATATAAATAGTATGTGCTCTTATCCTTCTTAAGGATAGTTTCGCGCATAAAGTTAATTAATTCTTTAATACGCATTTTTGCACTTAAATTATCATCTAAATTTAAATTAGGTCTCGTTTTCTCTGCTTCGTTTATCAAAGTAAAAAATATTTCTTCCTTACTTTTGAAATAGTGGTAGAAAAGAGAATGAGTCATGGAAGAAGCTTTAGCGATATCATCAATTGTCGTCATATCATATCCTTTTAAAGCGAAAAGATAGAGAGATTGATCCAAAATTAATCGTCTTCTTCTCTCTTTAATTTCTTTAATGGCTTCTCTAGAATATGGCATAGCTTTATTCCTCCGTCATAAGACGATAGGTATCTTAATAAGAAATAGACTAATTAGTCAATAAAAAAATTAGTGCAAGAGCGAAGTTATACAATTTATAAACAATTTGTTAATAAATTAGCTTTTGGATGTTTTTCGGATTTTTTTATTATATAAATTGATGATTAATTTACCTAAATAATAAAGAGCGATTGTGCCTAATACGCCGAGCAGTAAACCAGCGATGACATCAGTTGGGTAGTGGACTTGGAAATAAAGGCGAGAAAAAGCAATTAATGAAGCGACGACATACGCTGCTACGCCAAACTTTTTATTAAAAATGAATATAGCGGTCGCGGCAGCAAAACTTGAACACGTATGACCAGATGCAAAAGAATTTGCACCAGGAAGCTCACCAATTCCAAGTAAAGACGTACCATCTTCTAAAAAGAAATTTAAAGGATAGGTTAAAGTTGGATCAAGTGCGTAAGGTCTAGGCCTAGCGACGAGAGGTTTGATGATTAAATCGTTAGTTAATCCTGACACTAAAAGAACACTTAATACACATAATATACCGGCTTTACGGTATTTTTTGTCGATTGATAACATGATGCCTGTTACAATCCAAATGATGCCCATGTCACCTAAAATAGTGAATAAACCAAAAAACGCACTAGCGAAATCGTTGACGAAATAATCATTTAAAAAATGTAAAAAATCTAATTCCCAGGACAAGGTTCTTCCCCCTCGATCTTATTTTCTTGCTCTTTCTTTCTTCCATAACGAACTAAAATATAAGATGCAATTAGACCAGCGATGAAGGTGATGACACCGACATATATTTCCCATTGCCTTTCAAAGAGCAAAGGATAATAGGCAAAGATATCATTATTGACGAATAAAGCAATGATAGAACCTGCTACGAACCCGATGATGCCATACATCGTTGGTACAGCATATTTTTTAAGCAAGAATGACATGAGCTTAGCGACGCTAAAGAAGCCGATGACAAAACCCACTAACGCCATAAAGAAGATGCCAATAGCAGGACCGATATTTGTGAAATTACCCTTGAAGATATCGGTGATCATATTAATTATAGGATTGTAAAATCCTATTGTGATGAGAAAAGCAGAACCGCTCACCCCAGGGATGACGACAGTTAAAGAGAGGATGAATCCAATTGGAAGCATGACGAGATATAACCACCAGGGGAAGGTAGTAAATGGTTCGACAATATCGAATTTTAAGACGACGGAAAGAACGCCCAAACAAACACTAATGATAAATGGTATGAAAAATATTAATATGTAGAGTGGTTTAAATTTGCTTTGTTTAACGTTATCGAACAATCCAGGCATGCTTCCTAAAATGAAGCCTGCAAAGAGAGCGATGATCGTAAAAAGAATGTATTCAAACGCTAATTTCAAAGGATAGATGAGTATAGCGACACTAAGAACGACACCTATTCCAATAGGAAGTAGGTAAAGAAATGATTCTTTGAATTTTTTAAATAAATTTGAGATGGCATCAATCAATTTATCGTAGAACTTGAAGATGACTGCAAGAGCGCCACCAGAGATACCCGGGACGATGAACGCTAGTCCCATTAAAGCACCGTGTAAGATGTTTATGAGCCAATTTTTGAATTTTTTCATACCTTATTATTAAACTATATTTAATCTATTTTATCATCAAGAATGTTATAATTAGTGCATGTATCTTATCATCGGTTTAGGAAATCCTGGAAGAAAATATGAGAAAACTAGACATAATGTCGGTTTTAAATGCATAGACGCTATTGCAGAAATTTTACAAATAGATGTCGATGTCGATGACTTTAAAGGTCTTTATGGAAAAGGAAAAGCCTTTGATAAGGATGTCATACTTCTTAAGCCTCAAACATTCATGAATCTGTCAGGTGAGAGTGCGCGCGCTATCGTCAACTTTTTTAAAATCGAAATAGAAAACATTATCGTCATATACGATGACATGGCGATAGAGCCAGGGCATATCAGATTGCGAGAAAAAGGTAGTTCTGGTGGTCATAAAGGTATGGAAAATATCATTCAAAATTTAGCTAGTCAAGAAATAAAGCGTATTCGTATTGGAATAGGGGAACCTAAGTTTGATGCGATAGATTACGTATTAGGTAAACCTGAAGGCGACGAGGCTATCGCTATAGATCAGGCGATAGTAAAAGCAAAAGATGCGGCGATAGAATGCTTAAGATCAACTTTTAATGTGGCTATGTCGAAATACAACGGGTGAAAGCGAGGGAGTTGATTATTTATAAATAAGTTATTAGGCATTTTGGAAAAAGAAGTTGATATTACCCCCTCCTCAATTAAGAAGGGTCGTTTTCATGTGGATGAAGGTATTACAAGTGCAATATCTATTGCCTCAATTTATAAAAAAGAAAAAGGACACTATGTCATCGTCACCTCTTCGTTATTCCAAGCACAAAAACTTTATGAACAATTATCTCATCTCGTCGATGAAGAAGAAGTATTATTTTTCCCACAAGATGAACTCATTAGGTTAGATGCAATTGCTATGTCTAAGGATATGGAAGCTGAACGCTTGTACACTCTGAGTAAAATTAAGTCTTTAACAAGTTATTTGATCGTCACTAATGTGGCTGCTTTAAAAAGATATCTACCCAAACCTTCCTTATTTTATGAACAATTATTAACTTTTAGTGTCGGAAAAAAATATGCTTTGGATGATATTAGAAGAAAACTAACCAAAGCTGGGTATACACGAGTGAACAAAGTACAACAGAGTTTGGAATATGCGAGCAGGGGTGATATTTTAGATATTTTCCCAATTGATGCAAAAGAACCTGTTCGTTTGGATTTTTTTGATGATGAACTAAATGACATAAGAAGTTTTGAAATATCTACCCAAACATCACACCTCCATTTTAAAAAGGTCGATATTTTGCCTGCTTCATCTTTTTTGTTAACCGAAGAAGAGGAAATAAATATTGAAAAGAAAATGAAGCAGCAATTAGCTAAAGACTTAGAAATTACGCCTTATGAATTAAAAGAGACTTTAGAAGAAAAAGTTAATGAACATATCGAACAACTTATTTCACCAATTAAACCATTAAATCTTTATCGATATTTTTCCTTTTTACAGGATGATCATTTTCATCTATTAGATTGGATAGAAGACGCACACATCATTTTGTTAAATCCCGAACAAATAAGGACAAATGACGAGATGTTAGAAAATGAGATGAGAAATTATTTAGATGAGCTTTTCATGGACGCAAATACACTATCCCATCTAAGTTATTATTTTAGTTTGGATAGAATTTTAACTCACCAAAGAAACACGCTATCTTTCTTACCGTTTTTAGAACGAGAAGGAGAATTATCTTCACCTATAAAACATATTGATACTTTAACTTACGGGATGAAAGATTATGTCGAACTCATCAATTTTTATTTAAAAGATCATTATCGAATACTCCTTCTTTTAAATGACGAGGCACAACTCAATTTAGTAAGAAAAGATTTAGAAACTAACAAAATTAGTTATTCATTGTTAGACAAAGAAATAAAAGATGGTGTGAATATCTTACTTTATGAATTAGATGAAGGATTTATCGTCCCTAGTAAAACGCTTATCATCCTAACCCCAGAAGAATTGTTTCATATCAAAAATCATTCACGCCGTTTTTCTTCCAAATTTAAAGAAGGTAAAATTTTACAATCTTTTGAAGAATTACATCGAGGGGATTATGTCGTCCATGAACTTTATGGTATTGGACAATTTTTAGATATTGTTACTTTAGACACTGACAAGGGTAAGAAGGATTTTATGCACATTAAGTATCGTGGAGAAGATGTGCTTTATGTTCCATTAGAAAAATTTAGATTAGTAAGAAAATATGTTGGTAAAGAAGGTTATGTTCCTAAATTAAATTCATTAAATACGAAGGATTGGGAGAGAACGAAAGAACGCATCAAAAAACGTATCAGCGACATCGCCGAAAAGCTAATGGCACTTTATGAGACAAGAGCGAAAATTAGAGGCATCTCCTTTAAGAATGATGAGGAACTAATGAATGAATTTGCCGTCAAATTTCCATTTACATTGACAAAAGATCAGGAAAATTCATTAAAAGAAATCTTTGAAGATATGAATGAAGTAACGCCGATGGACAGGCTTCTATGTGGGGATGTTGGGTTTGGAAAAACTGAAGTCGCCTTTAGAGCAGCGTTCCTTGCTATTTTGAATCATAAGCAAGTAGTTTTTATGTGCCCGACAACATTGCTCGCTAAACAACATTTTGAAGTCGCTAAAGAAAGGTTTAGAGATTTTGGCGTAAGAATTTGTATGATTTCTCGTCTTACTTCTAAGAAAGAGATGGAAGAAAATAAAAAGCTTATCGAAAGTGGTGAGATGCATCTCATCATCGCGACACATCGCATTTTATCTAGTCAATTTAAATTTGATGACTTAGGTCTTCTCATCGTCGATGAAGAACAACGATTCGGTGTCGAACAAAAAGAAAAAATAAAAGCGATGAAGGCTAATGTCGATGTTTTAACACTTAGCGCCACCCCGATACCAAGAACTTTACAAATGTCGTTAGTTAAATTGCGTTCTTTATCACAAATCAATAGCGCTCCCCAAGAAAGAAGTCCGATACAGACCTATGTCATTCCATACGACATCAAAGCTATCAAGGAAATTATTGAGCGAGAATTAGCAAGAAGTGGTCAAGTTTATTACATTCATAATGACATCGCAACGATTTATGGAGTGGGTGATAGACTTTCAAAAATATTACCTAATAAGAAAATTGCAATCATACACGCTAAGATGAACAAAGAAGATATAGAAGACTTCATGAGCGATTTTTATAACGGACAAATTGACGTATTGATTGCTACCTCTATCGTCGAAAATGGTATTGATATTGCAAACGCCAATACGATTATTATCGAGGATGCTGATCATTTTGGACTAGCTTCTTTATATCAATTGAAAGGTAGGGTAGGAAGAGGATCTCGTATCGCTTATGCATATCTTCTTTATAAGCCACATAAAGTGATGACAGAAAGTGCCTCAAAGCGATTAAAAGCAATCCAAGAATTTACCGAACTTGGTAGCGGTTATAAAATAGCTGAGCGTGATTTATTAATTCGAGGCGCAGGCGATATTTTAGGCGCCGAACAAGCTGGTTTCATCGATTCTGTAGGCATTGATTTGTTCGTGAAACTATTAGATGAAGTGGTCAATGAAAAAAGAAATGATATCCTAACAAAACAACAAGAAGAAGATGATGTAGAAGTAAGTGGCGCCTTCATCCCAGAAAGTTATGCTTTAAAACCAGATAAATTAGAAATATATCATCTAATTGATGATTCAACTAGCCTAGAACAATTAAAAGAAGCTGAATCTAAGATTAATGATATTTATGGTCGCATACCAGATGAAGTAATCTTACTTTTGAAGAAAAGAGAGATTGCTATTTTAGGTAAACACAAAGCTATCAATAAAGTGAAAGATTTAGTGCGTTATGTCGATGTCTATCTTTCTAAACGCTTCCATGAAATAGAGGGTGTAGGTTATATTATCTTTAAAAAGATAAGCGAATTTGATAACATGAGAATAGTTAAACCAACTTTTGTCAATCGCGAGATCATGCTAAGAGTGGATAAAAAAGATGAATCTTGGGTTGATGTTTTAATCGCCTGCTTGCACGTTATAAATGAAATCTATGATGAACACTTTGGAGGTAATTAATGAAAATAAATGTTCCTTTGTTAAAAACAATTGATAAGAGCAAAACATACATCTTGGCATGTTCTTTTGGCCCTGATTCTATGACTTTATTTGATCTTCTTCGTAGGGAAGGATTCAATTTTGTTTGTTGTCATACGAATTACCATCACCGCCCTGAAGCTGATATGGAAGAATTACGTCTAAGAGCGTATTGCGATCAACATAACATCTCTTTTTATCTTCATAACGCTTTTTATCAAGACACAAAAGAAAATTTTCAGACGTGGGCAAGAAAAGAAAGGTATCAGTTTTTTAAAAAGATTTATGAACAAATTGCTGCTTCTGGATTGTTCGTCGCTCATCAACAAGATGACTGTATAGAGACTTATCTCATGCAAAAATATCATAAAAAAATGGTCTCTTATTACGGCATAAGTCCCGTAACTACCATTTTAGGGATGAATGTTTATAGACCTCTTTTAGACATGTCGAAACAACAAACATATGATTATTGTGAATTAAACGATATCCCTCATACAATTGATTCTAGTAACCTCTCAGATGAATACGAAAGAAATAGATTAAGGCATCATGAAGTGGAGCCGATGTCAAAAAAAGAACGAGCGGATATTTTGAAAGAAGTAGCGATGTTGAACAAAAAAACTAATGAGTTGAAAGAAGAGATGGATAGACTGTTTGGTGATTACAATATTTTAAATGTTAAAGATTTATTGGATTTAAATGACGACCAATTAAGATATGTCATCTATCGCTTTTACGCTAGAAAAATTGAGCCGAGTTCGTTTAAAGGCGAATATGTTAAAGAAGTGAAAAAAATGATAGATTCTAAAAAACCAAATATCAAAATTAAAATAGCCCACGAACTCTACATCATCAAAGAATACGAGACGGTTAGAATATATGACTTAGAAGAGGTTTTAAATTACTCATATTTTGTTACTACTCCATCTATTTTAAAAACTCCTCACTTCATATTAGACTTACAGTCTAAACAAGCCAAAGAACTCATCCAATTAAGCGATTATCCTTTAGTGATTCGTAATGCGAAAAGTGGCGATAAGTATAGGATTAAAAATTATGTGGCTAAAGTGAGAAGACTTTACATAGATTGGAAGATGCCTACCTATTACCGCAAGAGATGGCCAGTCGTCGTCAACAATAAAGACGAAATTATCTACATCCCACGATATCGTAATGACTATTCACCTAAAGAAGACGAAATGTTTAAAATCAATTAAACGATTTTAGTAAAAATCTTTTAAATTGTTGCGACTTAATATATCATATACGCACTGCGCGAGATTTTTACCCCAACATATAGATTTCCAAAAGAAAATAAAAGGAGGAAACAAACACATGGACAATACACAAAAGCCAAGGCGTAATTATAGTGTCATCACTGGCATATTAGTAGCGATACTCATGTTCGTTCTCATCTATTTTTTAGTGACTGGTTTTAATAGACCAGCAGTTGTAAGCGAAGGAAATTTCAAAAAATTTATCGATGAATATAACGTGACAGAAGTTTATGTTACAGAATATAGTGAGACTGTCACTTATGTTTCAGGTTACTATGATAATCCTCAAACTGAGACGGTCGAACGTTATAGTTTTGAATCTACTTTGTCTTATAAATATTTTAACGAATCCACTTTCGAAATTACGACTGTTGACCCAGCTGGCGGAACAGTGACTGAAACAATTCTAGTGCGTGATTATTTGAAACGCGAAGTGCAAAGTAATGCTGGTCTATATCAGGGCGCGGGCGGATATTATACGAATAACGCTTATGTCACGTCGTGGTGGGATCAATGGGGTCCAACTATCATCATGCTCGGCATCTCTTTACTCATCGTCTTCTTCCTCTTCTCGCGTCTATCTAATTCCGTCAATGGTGCGAATAGACAAGCCATGGACTTCAATAGGTCTCGTGCAAAAAGAGAAGACTCAAGCAAATATCGTTTTAGCGATGTTGCAGGATGCGATGAAGAAAAAGCCGAGATGGAAGAAATTGTACAATACTTAAAAGAACCGAAGAAATTCTCCAAATTTGGCGCTAAATTACCTAAAGGTATTTTATTAGTGGGTCCCCCTGGCACAGGTAAAACTTTATTAGCTAAAGCCGTTGCAGGCGAAGCTGGTGTCCCTTTCTACAGTATCTCTGGTTCTGATTTCGTCGAAATGTTCGTCGGTGTCGGTGCTGGTCGTGTAAGAGACATGTTTAGAAAAGCGAAGCAAACTGCACCGTGTCTTGTCTTCATCGATGAAATCGATGCTGTTGGTCGCCAAAGAGGTGCTGGTCTAGGCGGAGGTAACGATGAAAGAGAACAAACTCTTAACCAACTCTTAGTCGAGATGGACGGTTTCTCCGATAATGCTGGTATCATCGTCATCGCTGCAACAAATAGAGAAGATGTCTTAGATCCCGCTTTATTACGTGCTGGTCGTTTTGATAGACAAATTACAGTTAACCTACCTGATCGTGAGGGTAGAGCAGCTATCTTTAGAGTACATTCTCGTAACAAGAAATTAGCACCAGATGTCGACTTTGACGCAGTCGCAAAAAGAACAGTTGGTTTCAGTGGTGCTGATATTGAAAATATCATGAATGAAGCTGCTATCCTAGCGGTTCGTAATAACGAAACTGAAATTACCGTAGCTGATATCGACGAAGCAATCGATAGAAGAATCGCTGGTCCTGCGAAACATACGCGCTCGATGAGCGAGCATGAACGCAAGACTGTCGCGTATCATGAAGCTGGACACGCTATTATCGGTATTAAGCTCCCGTATAGTGACAAGGTGCAAAAGATTACTATCATCCCGCGTGGTCGTACTGGCGGACACGTCCTTATGACGCCTGAGGAAGACCGTTTCCTCATGACAAAAAATGAATTACTTGCTCGTATTGTCGGTTACCTTGGCGGACGTACTAGTGAAGAAATATTCTTCAAAGATGTTTCAACAGGCGCTCAAAATGATATCGAAGTAGCGACGCGCATCGCTCGTATGATGGTCACAGAATTCGGTATGTCTTCGCTCGGTCCTATTCAATACGAAAAAGATACGTCTAGCGTCTTCTTAGGACGTGATTACAATTCGAGTCAGAAAAACTTCTCAACTCAAATTGCTTATGAGATCGATAAAGAAGTGCGCGGTATCATCGATGAATCACACAAAAAAGCTCACGAGCTCATCATGAAATATAAAGATGATGTGACGCTTATTGCTGAGACTCTTTTAGAGCGTGAAACTATAACAGCAGAAGAAATTGATACATTACTTCGCGATCGTAAATTACCACCGAAGGTAATGCCTAAACCTCAAATTGCTCAAGTAGAAGAAACTACAGAACAAAAAAAGGAAACCAATGCATCAAACGATACTTCTCCTACCGTGACGAAGGAAATCAAACCTTCGGACGATGAAAAATAATTAAGTGGAAGGGAGGAATTATTCCTCCTTTCTTTTCATAGTTGATATGTGGAAAATTGCTGATGTAGAAATTAAAAATGATATTGTTCTCGCCCCGATGGCAGGCATTACTTCGCGCGCTTATCGTAAGTTCATGTCTAAATTTGGGGTGTCTTTAATTTATACTGAAATGATTTCAGACCACGGGATATGCTATGGCAATGAAGAGACCTTAACTTATTTAGACATCGGCGAAGAAGAATCTCCCATCGCTATACAACTTTTTGGTAGTGATATTGAATATTTGACGAAAGCAATTAAATATATCGATGAAAAAAATATCCCTCACGATTTCATAGATATTAACTTAGGCTGTCCTGTGCCTAAGGTGACAAAATCTGGTGCTGGCTCTAAATTGTTAACCGATTTAGATTACCTAGAAAAACTTATGTCGCGAGTTGTCAAGACTTCAAAAAAGCCAGTGACTGCGAAGATTAGATTAGGATTTGATAATGAACACATCAATGTGTTTGAGACTATTCAAGTTTTAGAAAAAGTTGGCGTTAAAGCGATAGCGTTACACGCTAGAACTGCAAAAGAACTATATAGTGGTCTACCACATTATGATTTGATAGAAGGGCTTGGTTCAAAGATGAAAGTGCCGCTTATAATAAGCGGGAATATTTTTAGTGTGAAAGACGCTATAGAAGCCAAAAGAATTACCCACGCCAGTGCGATTATGGTCGCTAGAGGGGCATTAGGTAACCCTGAACTAATTAGTAATATTATTCACTATGAAAAGACTGGTGAAGTGAAAGAAGAAATTGATTTAAAAAAACAAAAAGAATATTGTCTCGATTTGGCAAAGCTTCTAATTTTAGAGAAAGGTGAAGAAAGAGCGATGAAGTTATTAAGAGGTATTGCTCCTAAATTTTTCTTCGGTATGAACAATGTCAAATCGCTTAGAAAAAGTTTAGCTGAAAACCTATCGAGTTACGATGATTTAGAAAATGTTTTGGATGAATATATTTCGTGATAGAAACATCTAATGCTTTAAGACAAAGTAAACTTAGTTTAAAATAATTGAGCGAGGTAAACTTATGGAAGAAAAAAGAAATGATCAAGAACTAGCCCGTATCGAAAAAGTAGAAAAATTAAAAGAATTAGGTGTTGAACCGTTTGGTTCTAAATTTGAAAGAACAGCGACATCTAAAACTATTCGTGATGCGTTAAATGAAAAGACGAATGAAGAATTAGACGCATTAAATTATCGTGTGAAAATTGCAGGTCGCGTCATGGCTATCCGTAGGATGGGCAAAGCATCGTTTATCAACATTCAAGATAAATTCGGCCGCATGCAAGGTTACATCGGCATTGACGTCGTCGGTGAAAAAGCATATGAAATTTTTAAACTATGCGACATCGGCGATATCGTCGGCTTAGAGGGAAGAGTGATGAAGACAAGGACTGGCGAATTAACAGTGCGTGTCGACGGATACACTCATTTAACTAAAGCATTAAAACCATTCCCTGAAAAATTTCATGGTCTTACTGATGTCGAAGAAAGATATCGTAGAAGATATCTCGATTTAGTGATGAATGAAGAAGCAAAAAACGTCGCTATTTTAAGACCTAGAATAATTCGTTCCATTCAACATTATTTAGATAAAAAAGGATTTATGGAAGTTGAAACATCAATTTTAACTCCTTCTGCTAGCGGTGCAGCGGCACGTCCTTTTATCACCCATCACAATGCTTTAGATAAAGATTTTTATCTTCGTATCGCTTTAGAACTACCTTTGAAGAAACTTATCATTGGTGGTTTAGAAAAGGTCTATGAAATCGGTAGAAATTTTAGAAACGAAGGCATGGATACCAAACACAACCCAGAATTCACTATGATGGAAGTTTATGAAGCATACGGCGATTTATATAGCATGAAAGACTTAGTCGAGAATCTTTTAAGGCGCGTTAATGAAGAAGTATTAGGGACAACCATCATGCATGTTGGTGAACATGAAATTGATTTGTCTAAACCTTTTAGATTCGTCTCAATGGCAGAATTAGTGAAGGAAAAAACCGGTGTTGATTTTAACGACAATATTAGTTTAGAAGAAGCGCAAAATTTAGCAAAAAAATGGAATATTGCCTTGGAAAAACATGAAAATACATGTGGACATATTCTTTCTAAACTATTTGAAGAGTTATGTGAAAAGGAACTAATTGAACCGACATTTGTTTATTCTTACCCTGTCGAAATTTCACCATTGACTAAGAAAGGTAAAGATCCTCGTTTCGTCGAAAGATTTGAATTTTTCGTAGGTGGGAACGAACTCGCTAATGCATATAGTGAGTTAAATGATCCATTTGATCAAAAATCTCGTTTCCTTAAACAACTAGAGCAGAAAAAATTGGGCGACGAAGAAGCAGAAAATATTGATGATTCATTTATCGAAGCTATGGAATATGGCATGCCTCCTACTGGTGGTATCGGTATTGGCATAGATAGATTGGTGATGCTCATTCTCAATCAATCATCTATTAGAGAAGTGATTCTTTTCCCAACAATGAAAGATAGATAAAAACACATTTATTGTCCTTTTCTAAGCACTATACGTGTATTGAAATAGTGTGGTCAGTTTTTTCACGCACATCTATTCGCGTGTTTACATAGATATTATTATTTGTTATTATTTACTACGTTAGGCAAACTTTTTGTCTCTCTATCGCTAGTTATTCATAGCGATCAATTAAGACCAAAGGGAGGTGTACAGATGAAAAAATATGAGATTATGTACATTCTAAAGGCTAGCTTAAACGATGAGGAACGCCAAACGGCGATGAAACGTGTCGAAGAACGTTTGACCGCGAATGGCGCCGAGGTGAGCAAAACTACCGAATGGGGTTTAAGAACGCTCGCATATGAAATTGAAAAAGAAACTAAAGGTTTCTATGTTATCCTCAAAGTTAACGCTCCTAAAGAAGCACTCGACGAATTCAATCGTCTCACTCGTATAGATCATAATGTCTTACGATATCTCATCACCGTCGATTTAGACTAATATAGGAGGTATTAATCTATGATTAATCGTATTATTCTCGTCGGGCGTTTAACCCGTGATCCCGAACTACGCCGTACCACGAGCGGTCTCTCGGTAGCGACATTCACTATCGCTAGTGACATGCGTGGTAGACAAGCAGACGGGCAGAAGACAACTCTCTTCATCACCTGCACTTGTTGGAACACGACTGCAGATAATGTGGCAAAGTTTACTCATAAGGGATCTTTAGTTGCTGTCGATGGTCGTTTGAGCCAAAGAACGTTCGATAGACGTGATGGCGGTAAACAAACCGTCAATGAAATCGTCTGCGATTCTGTTCAATTCTTAGAACCACGTTCACAAGATGAAAACGCACCAGTTAATGGTGAAGATAATGCAACATTTACACCTGATCCAGAACCAAACGATAGTCCTATTGATGTCGTAGACGACGATTTACCATTTTAAAAAAATAAACAATGAGTTTAGAAAGGTGAAATTATGGCTTTTAAGAAAATTAGACCACGTCGTAAAATTTGTCATTTTGATAAAGATAAAAAAGCTCCAATTGATTATAAGGATGTCGAAACTTTATCAAGATTTATCACACCAAGTGGTAAGATTGCTTCACGCCGTTCGACTGGCACATGTGCCCGCCACCAACGCGAATTAGCAAGAGCAATTAAAAACGCTCGTTACATGGCTTTGTTACCATACGTGAGCAATGACTAATATTAAGAAAAATAATGAATAAGAAATCTGGCTCTGCCAGATTTTTTTGTTGCAAAAACAAATTATCGGTTGTCTCCTCTTAAGCAATTAAATATTAGTGAAAAATTTTTATAAATATAACTATCAACCATCGTAAGATTTTTCATTTCTACATAAACTCACGGCATCTTTTTACCAAAATTCTTAACTAAATCATATATATTCATATATAATGTATTTACTATGTCTAAAAAATTAAGAAAATTCAAAATATTCGCTTTCATACTTAACGCTATCGAGATAGCTTTTTATATTCTTTTCATTCTATTCTATTACTTCAATATTTTAGAACTTCAGACCTTAATCGATTCACCTGTTTATCTTGCTATTATTGGAGCAGGACTAGTTCTCATCGATATTATCTACTTGTGGATTTGTTTAGTAAGCCTTACTAAATCAAAACAAAAGTCAAATTTAAAAGCAGCTGAAATCATCGGCAGTGATGTCCAAGAAGCATACAATTTCGGCATGATTGGTCTTGTGGTAGTAGATGATAACAATGTCGTTTTATGGTCCAATGAATTGTTTAGATCTCGACAAATTAATATCATTGATATGAATATTTTTGAATGGAAGCCTGAACTTCGCAAATTGATTGACGCAAGTGAGTCTGACACGGTGAAGGTTGATATTAATGAACGCAATTATCAAGTGAAGTATCTTTATAATGCTGGTTTATTTATCTTTAAAGATGTCACTGAATATGAAGAAGTATTTAGATATTCTAAAGACCACGCACCAGTCATCGGGATCATCATGATCGATAACTATAGCGAGACAAGTGACAATCAAGAAGACACTAATGATATCGTCTCTAAAGTTAAAAATGCTATTTTTGAATATGCTAAACAATACGATGTGTTATTAAGACGATATCGTAGCGATGCTTATTTTATCTTGTGCAATTTTAAATCATTAGAACTCATGCAACAAGATTCCTTCTCACTTCTCGACCATGTGCATGAATTGTGTGCAAAAGAAGATACTCCGCTTACATTATCAATTGGCATTGCTCACGACTTCCCTGATGTCAATAAACTTTATGATATGGCCACCAGCGCGTTAGATATCGCTATGTCGCGTGGCGGGGACCAAGTCGTCGTCTCTAAATATGGTTCAGATCTAGAATTCTATGGCGGAAAGACTGCGGCACAAGAGCAACGTAATAAAGTTAAAGTGCGTGTTATGGCGGACTCTTTATTAAGCTTAATAAAAGCTAGTTCTAACGTCGTCATCATGGGACATACCGATATGGATATGGACGCTTTAGGCTCCTGTTTAGGTGTGAAAGCTATCGCTGATTATTGTAAGAAACCATCCGTAGTAGTGTATGATTCTAAACTAACTGAAAAGAAGACGAGAAACGCTCTTATGGCTTCATTCACACGTGAAGAAATTCAAAAACTTACCGTATCCCCTCATGATGCTTTAGCGAGAATTAAATCTAATACGCTACTCATCGTCTGTGACGTTCATAGACCTCACATGACTATGGCGCCTAAATTATTAGAAAAAGCGACCAAAGTCGTCGTCATCGATCATCATCGTCGCGGTGAAGAATTTATCGAATCGCCAGTGTTTAGTTATATTGAACCAAGCGCTTCGTCCGCTAGTGAATTAGTTGCAGACTTAATCTATTATAGTTCGACTAATCCGCGTATCGAATTACCGTCAACTTTTGCTACTCTTATGCTCTCTGGTATTTTCTTAGATACGAACTATTACAAATCTAAATCAAGTGGTATTCGCACTTTTGAAGCTTCAATGATTTTAAAAGAATATGGGGCAGATAATTCTCTTGCTGACGATTTCTTAAAAGATGAATTTGAAGAATATTCACTCATCACGCGTATCATTTCGACGATGAAAACACCACATTATGGAATCGTCTATTGTGTGAGTGATCCAAAAGATATAATCGAAATTGCTACTCTAGCAAAAGTAGCAAATCGTTGTATGGCTTTAAAAGGCGTTAATGCATGTTTTGTCATCGGCAACACTGGTGAGAAAGAAACGCGTATTTCAGCTCGCAGCGATGGCACGATAAACGTTCAATTATTAGTAGAAAAATTAGGCGGTGGAGGTCATTTTACAAGTGCTGCTGCAGCGTTTAGAAACTCTACCCCAGCTAAAGTCGAACAGATGTTACTCGATGTTTTAAATGAATATTTAAATGACGCTCGTCTAGCTGAGCAACCAAAAGGAGGTAAGAATTAATATGGAAGTTATTTTATTACAAGACGTCCGTGGCCTTGGCAAAAAAGGTGATATAAAAAAAGTTAGCGATGGCTATGCTTCTAATTTTCTTCTTCCTCGTAAACTTGCAGTCATGAAGACGGAACAAAACTTAGAGGCAAAGAAAAGAGAAGATGCAAAACACGCTGCTTATTTAGAAGAACAAAAACAAAATGCAATAGCGTTAAAGCATGTTCTCGAAGACAAAGTAGTGGAATTTGAGGCTAATGTTGGACAAGGTGGACTCATGTTTGGTTCCATCTCTTTAAAACAAGTAGAAGAAGGAATGAAAAACCAATTTAATATCGATATTGATAGAAGAAAGATTTTAAATACTGAACCACTCAATTCATTAGGCTATCACATCATTAAAATTGAACTTTGGAAAGGGGTTGTTGCGACTTTTAAAGTACATATTACTGGTCGCAATAATAAATAGTTATGGCTAATAAGAAAAAAATAGGTCCTGTCCCTTCTTATAACGACGAAGCAGAACGTGCAGTCATCGGTGCGATGCTTCGCTTTCCTAATGCTTATGTCGACGTTTTAGGTTCATTAACTAGTGATGACATCTATCCTTTAAATAGGGCGAACAAACTCGTCTTTGAAGCGATTGAAAAATTAGCACAAGACCGCATTCCAATCGATATTAAGACGACGACTGATGAACTCATCAAAATGAAAGCTATCGAAGAAGTAGGTGGTCCTGAATTTTTACTTGAATTAAGAGATTCTAGCCTCGGTTTAGCGAACCTTGAAGCACATATTAAAATCGTTAAAGATCATTCTTCTTTGCGCAACTTTATAAGCGCTTTACAAGAAGTAGAAAAAGAATTTTACGAAGAAAAAATTGATAATATTTCCGATTTTATCGGAATGGGTGAAGAAAAAATAAAAAATGCCTCTAAAACTAGACGTATCGAAGACTTTATTGGGGCGAAGGAATTAGCAGAACGCGTCTCGCAAAGTGTCGAGACCGTAAGAGTTGCTAGCGAAGATAATGTCACTGGTATCACAACTGGATATACGCGCCTTAATTATTTGACGCACGGTTTTCAAAAAGGTGAGCTCATCATCGTCGCCGCTAGACCTAGCGTTGGTAAGACTGCTTTATCTTTAAATATGGCTTATCGAGCATCGCGCAATGCGAATGTACCTGTCGCTTTCTTCTCGTTAGAAATGAATGCTGATTTGCTCGCCCAACGTTTAGCTGCAGCTCAATCCACCGTACCTCTTAATGCTATTCAAACTGGCAAATTGAATGATAAACAAAAAGCCCAACTTGCGTCTGGATTGAAAGAACTTAGTTCTACCCAATTGTTCGTCGACTTTACGGCGAGTTCTTCACTTATGGATATCGTCGCTAAATCGCGTAAGTTATATGCAGAACACCCAGATTTAGGATTAATAGTCATAGACTACCTTGGTAAGATTACGACAAATCAGAAATGGGAGTCCAGACAATTAGAAGTACAACACATCACAGGTGCGATTAAAGATTTAGCACGCGAATTACAAGTCCCCATCTTACTCGTTTCTCAATTATCTCGTAAGGTGGATGAAAGACCTAATAAAAGGCCTATGTTATCGGATTTACGTGAATCAGGTATGATTGAACAAGAAGCCGACGTCGTCATGTTCATATATCGCGAATCTTATTATAAGAACCAAGGCGTCACCTCAGAAAAGAAAAAATATAATCAAATGAACGAAGATGAGAGACGTTCCCTTGCGCAAGAAGTGAATAAACGTGAGCAAGATAAAGAACTAACTTTCGCTGAAGGAGTAGTGCCTGTCGAAGTAAATATCGCTAAGAATAGAAATGGTCAGACAGGTATCGCACCTTTGCTTTTCTACATGCCTTATGGTCGATTTGATAATCCATCGCACGAATATGAAGAGCAGATGATGCGCAACATCAACGCAGAAGACGAATAATCTATTCATTTATGGAAATATATATTTTAGCCTCAGGCTCAAAAGGTAACGCAACACTTATAAGTGATGGAAGATTTCCTTTTCTCATCGATTGTGGTATTTCTCGTAAAATGCTCATCGAGAGATTATCTGACACCCCATATAAAATAGACGATATTCAATTCGTTCTTTTTACTCATGATCATAGCGACCATATCTCAGGATCATCCATTTTTCCAAAAGAGAAGGAATATAGTCTCAACGGTGTTTTAGATTTGCCAAAAGAAAACATTTTAAAACTCGAAGAAGAAAGAAAGATATTTACTTATCAAATTACTCCCATTCCTACGTCGCATGATGCGAATAGATTATTTAATGAAACATGTGGTTTTCTAATTAAAAATAACGGCGAATCCCTTTTATATATGACTGACACAGGTCTAATTTATGAAGATACATTCGCTTATTTAAAAGATTTAAATTACTACATCATTGAGTCAAACCATGACGTAAGAATGTTATTTAGGACGAATAGGCCACCCGAACTTATCGCTCGTATATTAAGTGATGTCGGTCATCTTTCTAACGAAGACAGTGCTTTATACATGTCGTCATTCGTAGGACCTAACACGAAGGAAATCGTTTTAGCGCATCTTTCCGAAGAAGCAAATGATGAGGAACACGCTCTTGCGGCCTACGATCGTATTTTTAAAAGATTACGCGTAGATTTTGATGTGACTAAGATAAAATGTGCGAATCAGCATCGTGTCGTCTATGCAGGGGATGCGAAATGAAAATAAAAATAATCGCTCTTGGGAAAATTAAGGAACATTCTTTAACTTCTTTGATAGACGAATACAAAAAAAGAATTAGTAAATACGTTAACGTCGAAATAATCGAAATTAAAGAAGCAAATCTTAAGTCACTAAGTGATAAAGATATTTGTAATGCTTTAGAAGAAGAAGCGATTGAAATAAATAAATATATAAAAAAAGATGACTATGTCATCCCTTTGACTATCGAAGGTAAATCTCTCGATAGCGTTACTTTTGCAAACGATCTAGAAAGCGTTTTTAGTTTTGGTAAAGATATCATCTTCATCATCGGTTCATCTTATGGACTAAGTGATGAAATCAAAAATAGAGGTAATTGAACTAGTCAAGCGAAAGTAGACAGTTCAAAAAGCCCTAATACCCCATGTCATGTTTATACTGATATGGGGTTTTA
>CALVPP010000010.1 GCA_944351395.1 uncultured Bacilli bacterium | reverse complement strand
ACTAAAGCACAAGCGGTCGTCACTGCTGATAATTTAAGTTTCTTTTCCATTTAATTTCCTCCTTAATAAAAGAAACAGATTTTAGACCTAATAGCGAGTATTAGGCACATGTCGCCATAAAATTCAACAAAAAAATTCAAATATTAAGCGTATGGTGCTTGGCTTAAATAATTGAAGCTTTCTTGCTAAAAAAGGCAGTCATGTGTTTTATCTGTGTAATATTTTATAACGGTAGTTATAGAATTGTCAACATTCCATATAGATTAAATCTATATCAAAAAAATCTTTGAAAATTTGTCATTTTTGTTAATAAACTTATAGTTAACTATAATGTGGTAAAATTGCATAAAAATGCTAGAGTCATTCTAATATTTTTATCGTCGAACTGATAACATTTTTTTGATACGAGTTTTTATTTTGATTGTTAATGGTCATTTAGTTATACTTATAGGCATGGACAAGAAAAACCTAGTATATCGTATTGTTTCTTCACTAATGCTTCTACCGTCAGTGGCGTTATCACTATATTTGTTCATTGATGCATTTTCGTTCAATGAAGATAATAAATATTTATTTAATATGATATGTGTCATGGTTGCAGCGGTGTTCGTGCTTCTTCAAATTGTCATAATTTTAATTAGTATAGGGAGAGATTTGAATTTAGGGCATATTGCTTTCAATAGATTTAAATCAATAAATAAACCCGCTCTTATTATAGTGAATGTGCTTCTCGCTATAGGCGTTACTATATTTGTCGTAGGATTAGTTCTTTATTTTAATCCAGAACAAGTTTCTGACACTAAAGGCATATGTTTACTCATCATTAGTGTAGGTTTTCTTCTCATCATCGAAACTTTGTTATATAATCTTTACGTCATCATGTTTAGACCGAGAAAATTTACGGCTAAAATGTTGTCATAAATCACATTGCTCCCGTGCTGAAACTGGTAGACAGATACGACTCAAAATCGTACGAGGAAACTCATATCGGTTCGATTCCGATCGGGAGCACCACACGAATTATAATAAGGATTACATGGTAATCCTTTTTTTATTTTTTAGTGTGTATTTGGTAGATTAATTTTGCTGCAAACATGCAGTTAAAACTTAAGTTTTTGATAAGGCTATTATTTTCTTTTAGAAAGTATTACCAGACCAAATATAAAAGATGTTGTTGGTGATGTTAGTAAGGTAGTAATTATTGCTCAGGTACGATTTATGGAAAAGAGACTCTTCAATGTAACTTCAAGTTTAAGAATAAATGCCATACTCCTAATTTTGATGAAGAAGAAGTGAAGCCAATGTTTTTAAAAACCTATAACGAGATGATTATGAGTAAAGACGTCCTTATTTCAAATCTATTAGAAGCCGTTAATAAAGCACTTGATACATCATCTTTAGATAAACAACTAGAAGCATTAACTAATGAACTTAATGATATGTATAAGGAGTTTGAACTATTAGTTAAGGATGAACACGACCACGCAGCAAGATTAAACTATTTGGCGAAAAAAGTATGCAGAACTTGAAGATATTTATTAAAGCAAAGAAAGAAAGCAAACTAAAAACAGTTAGGTTGCAATGAGTTTGTCAGTTAATTAAATCAAGAATAATTCAAATTTTTAAGAATATTATCATCAATATTTTTAAATAACTGCTATCATTAAATTATGTGTACAGCAATTAGCAAAGACAACTTATTCGGTCGTAATTTAGATTTAGATTATTCAATTAATGGAAAAGTAATTTTCATTCCTAGAAGCCACCCTTTTACTTTTCTTCATTTAGATAAAACTAATAACCATTACGCTATTTTAGGCATAGGATTGTTAGTAGATGATTATCCGCTTTATTTCGATGCATTTAATGAATGTGGTTTAGCGGGTGCTGGTTTAAACTTTCCAGATAATGCACAATTTAATCAAGTTCAAGAGAATAAAAATAATTTATCTCCTTATGAATTATTGCCTTATGTCTTATCACATTTCAAAAACGTTGATGAAGTGGAAGGTTTTTTAAAGACCGCTAATCTTATCGATGTCCCTTTTTCTAAAGACATCCCTCTAGCGCCTCTTCATTACATATTCGCTGATAAGAATAGATCCATCGTTTTAGAGCAAGATAAAGATGGCTTACACGTCTATGATAATTCAGTAAATGTTTTGACTAATAATCCGATATTTCCTATTCATTTAAATAATGTGAAACAACTATCAAAAATATCGAATGAATATTTTAATGATTACGTCAAATCTTTAAATATTATTCCTGATTCTGTCGGCTTTGGTTCTTTTGGCTTACCAGGTGATTACTCATCTCGTTCTCGCTTCTTAAAAGCTGCCTATTTAACTAAGTATGTGAATTTACCAGAAGATGAAGAAAAGAAAATTATAGTTTTTATCGACATGTTAAAGTCATTATCTTTCTTTCGCGGTGTTGCCTTGAGCAAAAGGGACGAACAAGAAAAAACAATTTACTCGAGTTGTATGAATCTTAACAATCTTAGTTATTCTTATCGCCTAGAATATTCTAATAGTCTACGTAGTGTTGAGATGAATCCTTCTTTTGATAATATCGCGACATGGGATTTAATAGAATAAGAATTTTACTTATTACGATAATCAACAATCTTTTATACAATTTTTTCTTTTGTAGTTAAATATTTTTTTATTGCCAATAAAACGTATTGACCAACCCAATCACGGTGTCAAACATTTTTACATACAAGTATTGATTTCAAATTACATTTTCGGTAAAATGAAAGTACATTTTACAAAAGGAGGATCATAATGGATTATGAGTATGAGCCACCGTCGCTTAAAGATGAATTCGAAAATTATAAACTGTTAAAGAAAAAATATAATGTAAAAATTGCGGATGGTATTACTAAGTTTATTCAAGCAGTGGTCAGTGCTGAAAATGCTTATGATATAAAAGCACTGCCATTCATGAACTTAGAACATAAACATGGTAATATGGCTAACTATTACTCAGCATCTCCATTTGGAAAATCAACTAAGTGGTGAATTGTAATTCAAATGCTCGATGCTGATGATAAAGTTGTTAGACCAAGTAATAATGAAATTACTTTTCTAAAAAGCATTAAAAAAATAAGGATAAAGGAGTTGAGTGAACACTATGCCAAATACTAAAAAATTTCATCCAGGTGTTTTCATTAAGGATTCATTAGAATCTTTAAATATGTCCTCTAAAGAATTTTCTGCGCGCAGCGGTATTTCTGAAAGAACCCTTTCTTCATTAATAAACCAAACTGGTAACATCACCTTTGATATTGCCTATAATCTATCAAAATATTTTGGCACCTCAATTAACTTTTGGACTAATCTACAAAATCAATTCGATTTATATAAAAAAGAAGTCGATGAAATGTCTACAATAGATTACGATTACAAATTAGTTAAACCAGTTATTGATTATTTTGAAAAATATTATGCTGTTGAAAAAAATTCTAGTCATGAAGAAATAGTTAATCAAATTCGTAAAATTGTCGGAGTTAATTATTTATCTAGTTTAGAAAGAGACAATCTATACGTATCGTATAAATCTCTCAACCATGAAGACAAACAAAACTTATTTTTTAAAAATCTTTGGATATCTTTAGCGTTAAAAGAAGCGAGAAATTATCCCCATTTACCTTACGATCAAAAAAAATTTAAGAATAGTCTAAAAGATATCCGAAATTTAAATTTAAACGAACCTAAAACTTTTTATCCAAAACTCAAGAAGATATTTGAAGAATGTGGTATAACACTCGTCTTTTTGCCTTATTTATCTAAGACAAATATATATGGAATTACGAAGTGGATCACTAGCGATCACCCATTAATTGCTATATCTAACCGTAATGGTCGAGCAGACTCATTCTGGTTTACTTTATTTCATGAATGTTCACACGTCTTGATGCAACACCGCCGTGAGATGCTCATCAATGATGAAAAAAATATTGAAGATGAAGCAAATCAGTTTGCTTGTGATCAATTGATTGAAAAAGAGGAGTGGGCCATTTTCAAAAAAACTTCACAATTTGATGAAAAAAGCATTTTAAAATTCTCGCGTAGAAATGGCATTTTACCTTGTATCGTTTTGGGACGTTTACAAAAAGAAGGATTGGTAAGCTATGCTAGTATGACTAAGCAATTGCAAGTGTATTATGACTTTTCATTTTTAATATAGTCCCATTATTTTTTGTGAATACTTAGTTCTTTATTCATAACTATAAAATTACTTTTTAGGCATGTTTTCTAATAAAAGTGTATTTAGCGTCATTTATGCTTTTATGGTTGCCATTTAAATCATATACAATATACGAAGAAATATTGATAAGTGGCTAAAAATATGGACAAATCAAAGATGAAATTTATATTTGTAACTGGAGGAGTCGTCTCTAGTTTAGGTAAAGGTATAAGTGCAGCGAGCATTGGTAGATTATTGAAAAGAAGAGGGTTACACGTCTTCTCTATGAAATTAGATCCTTATCTAAATATCGATCCTGGTACGATGTCTCCTTATCAACACGGTGAAGTGTTCGTCACCAAGGATGGTGCAGAGACCGATTTAGATTTAGGGCATTATGAAAGAATTATTAATACTGATTTGACGAAAGAGTGTAGTGTTACGAGTGGTAAAGTATATCAAGCGGTTCTAGATAAAGAAAGAAGAGGGGAATATTTAGGAGCAACCATTCAAATTATTCCTCACATCACTAATGAAATTAAAAGAAGATTATTTGATGGTTTTAACGCAAAAGGTAATACTGATGTGTGCATCGTCGAGATTGGTGGAACGGTAGGGGACATAGAATCATTACCTTTCTTTGAAACAATTAGGCAATTAAGACGTGAGCTAGGATATGAAAACACATTTTTTGTTCATACCACACTAGTGCCTTATCTTCCTACAAGTGGTGAAATTAAAACTAAACCTACTCAACACAGTGTCAAAGAATTAACTGGTTTAGGCATCCAACCAGACGCTATTTTATTGCGTTCACCAGTTTATATCGATAAAGCTACGAAAAGAAAAGTAGCATTATTTTGTAATGTCGATGACGATGCAGTCATATTAGTAAAAGATGTCGATGTCATTTATGAAGTTGCAATTAATTTACAAAAACAAAAACTAGATGATTTAATCGTGAACCATCTACGCTTAGAGTGCGATGATGTAGCGAAGATGGATGATTGGGAAGAATTAATTAAAAAGATTAAAAATATAAAAAAAGAAGTTAATATAGCTTTAGTAGGAAAATATGTGAAACTACATGATGCTTATTTAAGCGTTTACGAATCTTTAAAATATGCTGGATATTTTCATAACGTCAAAGTGAATGTCAAATGGGTCGATAGCGAAGAATTAGAAACTTTAAAAGTTGAAGAAGTCTTTAATGATGTATCAGGTATCATCGTTCCTGGGGGATTTGGTAGTCGCGGCATCGAAGGCAAAATTAGAGCGATTAAATACGCAAGAGAGAATAATATACCATTCTTAGGATTATGTTTAGGCATGCAGTTATCATTAGTGGAAATCGCTCGCGATGTATTAGGATATGAAGACGCAAATTCGACCGAATTCAATAGCGACACTACTCATAAAATAATCGATTATTTACCAGATCAATATAAAGGCATCAAATTAGGCGGGACAATGCGATTAGGGGAATATGATTGTGCATTAATGGAAGGTTCAAAAGCTTTGATGTTATATGGTGAAAAAAATATCAAAGAAAGACATCGCCACCGCTATGAGTTTAATAACGAATATAAAGAAGATTTTGAGCGTGTTGGTGTCGTCTTCAGCGGCATTAATCCAAAAACAAAATTATGTGAATTAATTGAACTTAAAAATCATCCATTTTTTATGGCGTCACAATTTCACCCTGAATTTAAATCTAGACCACTCAAACCGCATCCGTTGTTTATAGGATTTGTTGGAGAGGCAGTGGATCATAAACCAAGTTAACATTATTACTAGTCTATTTTTCGCTTAATTGCTGTTTGCTACTCAATAATTATTATAGTGCTGTTGACTATGCGAAACTTTATGGTATCTCAAGCATCTTTACTTAGTTATGTAATTTCTTTTTGTATATCGCAGGAACACCAGCATACAAATCAGGAGTATCAATATTTTTAGTAACTACACTTCCAGCTGCTACAACAGCCCCTGGAGTTATTTTTGTTCCGCTTAAGATAAGAACTCTAGAACAAATCCAACAACCATCACCAATTTCAATCGAATCACTTTTTCCTGGTCCTGCACGATGTGTTATATCTCCTATTTCATGCGAACCAGTGGATAAAGTTACCTCTGGCGAGATGTCGACATTTTTTCCTATCGTCACATCTTTTCCACCAGTTACTTTGAAAAACGCTCCGATGAATGTATTATCGCCAATAATTAAATTTCCAGTACAGAACATCGGGCCGACCACCCTTACATTTTTTCCTATTTTAAAACCTGCCCATTTTAAAAGCGTTCTTTTCGTTTTATAAAATCTCGTGCCGGTGAAAAATTTATTTATCGTCCATATCATCAATCTTTTTTTCATGTAATTCAAATCCTCATTATTATATAATTTTAATGTCGAAATGATTGAATTTCTACTTTAATATCAAAAATGAAACTATGGAAAAGGAATATAAAAACTTAAAAGTTGTAATGATGAGCAATTGGCTCTCACCGCATCAATATGAGATAGCTAAGACCTTTCATGATTATTTAGGTGATAATTTTAAATTTATTTCCTGCTTTGGCCCTACGAAATTTAAGAAGCAAATAGCGAATTATGAGGATGAAACATTCGTCATTAAATTTTATCGCGATAATAGTAAAAAAGAAGAAATTATTCGTTTGGTAAATGACGCTGACATTTGTTTAGTTGGTTCATTTGATCGAGAACTATTAATTCATAGAAACAAACCATCATTTTTCATGGCTGAACATGTTTTTAAGGATAGACATTACAAAATCAATCCAATCAATTTGCTACGATTGATTCATCTTCACAAAATCTACAATTTTTTAGATGACACTAATTCCTTTTTGCTATGCAACAGTGCTTTCAGCAAAAAACAATTTAATCTTGCTCGCTTATTTAAAGATAGAACGCTCAAATTTGGTTATTTTCCAAGAGGTTTAGTAGGTGAAGATGTTGATAAAATGTTTCCCAAAAATAAAAATGATGTCCTAACTCTATTATGGTCAGGTCGTTTTGTCGGCTGGAAACACCCAGAATATATTTTTTACGCAGCAAAAATTTTGAATGAAAAACGTGTTAATTACGCAATTAGATTTGTCTGTCCGAAAAATGAACAAAGGGAGGCTTTTTTACTGAGACACGCTAAAGAAATCGCAGCTTACAATATCGAAATTTTAGATTTTTTGCCTAACAACGATTTGTTAGATTTGATGTCAAAGAGCCACATTTATCTATTTACAAGTGACAATGGTGAAGGGTTCGGAGCTGTATTGTATGAAGCGATGTCAGCAAAATGTTGTTGCATCGGCAACGTTAGAGCAGGAGCGGCAAATTTATTGTTAAAAAACGGAGAAAACGGTTTCGTCTACAGGACTAAGCGCCAGTTTAAAAAACAGATTTATAAAATTCTCAATGATTATCAACAAATTGAAGATAATGCGGTGGAGGCAAAAAAATTTATAGACGAAAAATATAATTACAGAGTAGCGGTGAAAAACATTTTAGATTTTTATTTATCTGGTTATCAATCAAACTATGTTGATGAACCGATGAGCAAAATTTAATTTTTTTTGATTATTATAGGCAATTAAAAGCATAACGCTTTTTATGGAATATAAGTCATTTTATGTGTATTATATTTATACGCTATTAAAGAGAATTGATTAAATATGAGATTGAACATTCTAGAAACGTCATTAAAATACATCATCTGCGAATTCTTGCTCCTAGCTTTGATTTTAATCTTTCCGTACATGATGATGCTTGCGGACTCTATCAGCCCCATTACGATTGCTCTTTGTTGGGTTACTATTTTCATTCTTTTTTCTTTGTTTGTCTTTTTCGGTATTACACTTAAAATTGCCATTTATGAAAAAAAGCAAAATTTATTTTATTTTCTTTTGTTGCCTTTTTCCGCAGCGGCGTTCTTTTCTCTTCTTTTCATCATCGCATTTTATTTTTTAGGCTTCAATCAAAGCTTCTTTTCATCATCTTATTGTTTATTGACATTTGGACTATCAATATTTTTAGTTTTGATGTTAGTTCTATTCGTCTGGAGAAAATGCTATGTTAAACAAAATTAAATCAAATGTAGGCATGATTATTCTCATATGTGTCAGCGTTATAATGGTCGCTTTTTTTGTTTTTGCTTCTCCAGTTGCTGATGTTCCAATTTATATAAAAAATGTCGATGATTTTAAGAAAATAGAAGACGACATGAGCGCTAGATATATTATCACCGGTTATTTAACTTTTGAAAATTGGGTACCGCTCGGTTCAGAAGAGAAACCCTTCACAGGTACGCTTGAAGCGAGGAACCCCATCACGATTAAATCTTTTGATGCGACTAGTTCGAATAATGTTGGCTTATTCGCTGTGAATGAAGGAACTATCACTGGAGTAGAGGTTTACAATTCATTTATTGATGTGACCTTATCTAACAATTCAAACTACGGAATTTATGCTGGCATCAATCGTGGTTCAATAACAAAATGCACTATTTGGTCTGGCAGACAAGAAATCGTTGCCGGTGATGGTTGTAATATCGGCATCTATACTGGGAAAAATTATGGTACAATCGACACTTGTCTAACGACGATACACACCGCGATTTCGCATGAAGGTTCTTTAGTTGTAGGCGGTTTGGCAGGATTTTCAGACAACGCAAACTATGTTTATAACACGATGAATTCTACTATCGAAATACGTGATGGTTCAAAAGTAATTGGTGGTGGTATCACCGGTATTTCATTAGATTCAACTTTCACAAATAATCTAGTTGGATCATCACTTCGTTCATACGTCTCGGAAGATGAATCTCTCGGCGGTTTTATCGGCAAGAGCGAAGATGATAACAATGTCATTTCAAATTGCTATAATCGCATGAACATTCAAATTTATGGCGAAGCATTGATTTCCTATTGTTCACTCGGTGTCGGAAAGATTGAAAATAATAATTTTAGTAAATTTGAAAATGTTGTCGTATCAGGATTCATCACAAGCGCTACTTCTAAAAATTGTATTTCCGGTGTTTATTATAGTGATGAAAATGTTCCAAAACTGAACGTAACTAATTGCTATTATACTTCCGATACGATTTATGGTAGCAAATACGAACAAGGTGTTTTTACAACATATGCTGAATTATCCTTAGATAAATTAGATTGGGATGAAACCATTTGGCACATCGATAGCGAAGGGATAGAATGTTTGATTTATTATGAAATATAAGTTTTGTGATTTTGTCAAAAAATACGAACAATTTTATTCTCTGGGTATATTCATTCTCGGCGTCCTTTGCCTTACTCTTAGCGTTTTAAAATTAAGCAATGTCATGTCCGTTCTTTTTCAATTATCTTTCGGTTTCATAGCTGTTTGGGTAATTGTTAAATTCATAGTTTCCATCATCGATGAAAGAAGAGATGGCAAGTGGTCAATAGTTAGTTACGCTCATAATAACGCTCTTTTCGTCTCACTTATTATTTTAGGCTTTCTAACTCTTATTTCGGTGTTTGCAACATCAAATTTTAATATTGGTTCACTTAGTTATTTTAATCAGTTCCTCTGTCTATTTTTTTGTTTTGCGCTTTACGTCTTGATAGTCGACATCAAATTCAATGATGTTTCAAAGCATATATTTTTCGCTACGATAATCATATCATCAGTCTTAGTCATTATCCTCTTTTTCTCCGGATACGCGAGGACTTGGAATGCTCCAACTGAATGGGTTGATTTAACGCTAAATCTCGTCAATCCTAACTTGACAGGGGAGTATGTATTTGTTTACATTCTTTTACTCCTAGGAGCAGTTTTTTATTCTAAATGTAAAATCATCAAAATTCTTGCCGCTCTATGCCTTCCATTCGAAATCATGTTTTTGTTCTTAACGCGTTCGAGAAATTCTTGGATTGCTTTCGCTGTCGCTTGCGTTCTCGTTCTCATTTTATTCTTCACGCGAATTAAGATGAAGTTAAAAACTAAAGTTCTCTTTTTAGTGCTCGTGCCAATTTTTTACATATTTGCCACGATGTTACTAGGATATATTAGCGATCTTACAGGGCTATTTACAGATTTGCTCATGGAGTTGTCGATTACCGCTAGATATTATTCTATCGCCGATGCATTATCTCATTTTGTGGGTAACATCCTTTATATTTTATTTGGTAATTATGCGATATCTGGAACCGCCGGCAACATCGATAATCTTGGCGGCGCCTATATCATGGTGTTAGTCCTTTTTGGATCCATACCGTTTATTGTGTTCATTTGTATGCTATACAAAATATTACTTATCAAGATGAACGCATCGATATCGAAAACTAGTAGAGCACCTATTTTCCCGATAATATGTTTCTTATCGATTCTTTATTTTTCTTTTAATGAAGGAGGCGTTTTTGTCGGCTCGGCTGGCTTTTATATATTAGGTATATTCGCTTCAATGATTTTCTTTCACATGTTCGAAGAATATAGCGAAATTAGAACCTCTCAAATCGTTAAAAATGATTTAGAAATTTGATGCTTATGAAATTGGAGGATTAAAGATGAGAGTATTGATATTAGGACCAATAGTTAATGAAAAATTAAGTGGTGGTGTAGGAGTATTTGACGAGGGATTATATCATGGCTTTAAAGAATTGGGCGATGAGGTGCAGATTTTATCTGTCGCAAAATCATCTACTATCGATAATTTAAGAATTTTAGATAGAAACATTTCTGCAAAGAAAATAATCTTCCATTTTGGTGCCATCGCGAAAGAAATAAAAAAATACAAACCAGATTTAGTCATCTCCTCGCTCCAATACACTGTTGGTATCAAAAAATATAAGCGTCATTGGAAAAATGCGACTTACGTTTCCGTTCTACACGGAGTTCCTAGTCCTACGGTCGGTAGATTCAAATACTGGGCAATTAATAAAGTAGCAAAATATTCTAAGAAACATTGCGATAAAGTAGTGACTGTTTCTTATTTATCTTATGCCTTGAACAAAAGATTAATCCTTCTCAATTGTGACAAAGTTATTTATAACGGATGCAATCTCAAGTCATCATATACTGAAAAAGAAAGAATATACGATTTTGTATATATTGGGCGATTGTCTCCAGCAAAAGAAGTAGAGATGATTAGCGATGCTTTTATTTTACTACATGAAAAATATCCAAATCTACGCTTCGCTGTTGCAGGATATGGTAAGTTAGAAAATCTATTCACTACCGGCAAATATAGAAATACTTGTATCGAATTCAAAGGAAAATTAACTCAAAGTGAAGTAAAATCATTGTTTGAACAAAGCAAATTTTTTGTGTCGATGAATTCGTTAGAGCCGTTCGGCATCGTTTTTAGTGAAGCAGCGACGAACGGTTGCAATTTGGTTACCCAATCGACGACTGGCGCTTGCGGCGTCTTCGTTCATAAAAATTATTTCCATACCGCGGATTGCTTGAACGCTACCGAATTGGCTTCGCGTCTAGAGGAAATTAAAGATGAATATCATCCAATTAGCGAGGAAGAAAAACGTTCATTGATAGAATATTTTTCTTTTAAAAGATGTGCAAAAGAATACAAAGAACTGGTGAATCAAAAATGAAGATTATTCAGATCAATATTTTAGCTAATTCTAGAAGCACTGGAAGAACAACTATGGAATTACATAATTTTCTTCTGGAAAGAGGCGAAGATTCTTACGTTGCCTATGGCATAGGCGAAAAAACAGACGATCCTCACATGTTCAAAATCACGAATAAGTTCGGATATTTTTTACATAATACCTTAGCAAAAATCACGAAGAGAGAAGGCTGTTTTTCTAGATTCTCTACGCGTAAACTTGTGCGATGGATGAAACGAATAAAACCCGATGTCGTGCATTTAAGAAATTTGCACGAAAGCTACGTGAATTATAAAATTTTATTCAAATATTTAGTTGAAGCTAAATGCAAAGTCGTTTTTACGACACATGATTTTTGGTTCGTGACCGCTACATGCAAAATTCCTAAAGATGATTGCGATATGAAGCGCTGCGATGAATGCCATCATTTTAAAAGAAATATTTTTTTCAATTTGAAACGGTACTATGAGATGAAAAAGAACTGCTTTTTGTTGCTAAATCACCTTGGCATACAATGTAACTCATATTTTTCCGAATCAATTATCAAAAAGTCTTTTTTAGCGAATGCCTCGTCATGCGTCATTTACAATTGGATTGATTTTTCGAAATTTTATTACGATTATGATAAATCGATATTTGGTTTGAATGATAATAGGCCAGTCGTCTTGGTCATTTGGTCGGCATTGAATGAAAGTTCATACCGTTTTAAATTTTTTATCGAAATCGCTAATACTCTTCATAAAAAATATAATTTTGTCATGGTTGGATCGCATTCATTCTCACATGATAAATATCCATTTATCCATTTTTTGAATTCTACTAATTCAGTTGATTTACTGCGCAAGTACTATTCGTCCGCGGATGTATTTTTTAATCCTTCAACGATGGACACATTTGGTAAAGTTGTTGCTGAATCTTTAAGTTGTGGGACGCCCGCTATCGTCTTCAATAATCAGGCGCTACCTGAACTTGTTCATGATGAACGCTATGGAGTTATTATTGAGCCAGACAACAAAGAAGAAGCGATTAATGCGATAGAAAAAGTGATTGAAAAAGGCAAAGGATATTACATTGATAATTGCTTAAAAAGAAGCAGAGAATTATTCGATATGGACACTAATTGTTCCGCTTTATTAAATTTTTATAATAAAATTTCTTAATCTAGGAGAAGTTGCTATGAATTTTCAATACTTGATTACAACAATTAAAAAAGAACCAGATGAACTAAAAACACTTTTAGATGGGGCTAATATAAAAGGCAATATTCTTGTCGGAAATCAACTCCGCCCAGAAGAAAAAGAATATCAAATCATCGGCGAAGGATACATTGCAACTATATATGATTTAACTAGTAAAGGAACATCGAAAAATAGAAATTTTTTGTTATCAAAAGCAAGCGCTAAATACATCACTTTTGTCGACGATGATGAGCATTATATGACCGATATGCAAGAGAAAGTCGAGCGAAATGTTATCGAGAAAAATTTACCTGCTCTACGTTATAATTATTGCACGGCCAACCGCGAGAGAAAGGGCAAACTAATCAAGAAAAAAGGTTTCATAACCTTTAGACACTTAAGGTCAGTTGGAGCGTATTGCATTTTTTTCAGGCGTGATTTACTCGTTTCTCACAATCTAAGATTTAATGAATCGTTAGGTCCAGGAACTTCTATAAACCACGGGGAAGATGGTGTTTTCATGCACGAATTCACCAAAAAATATAAAATTTGGTCCGAGACCGAAATTGCTTTTATCGTCGATCAATTAGTATCAGTGTGGCACGATCCGAAGACTAGAGATTTTAAGGTAGAACTTTTTTCGCATGGTTACATCTACTATCTTCTTTATGGAAAACTAGCGAAAATATTTAGCATTCTTTTTCTTGTTAAACATAGGAAGATGTTTAAAAACCTTGGTCAAAACATCAAAGAGTTAAAAAAATATATGTTCCAAGGCGTAGTAGAAGCGAAAAAGAAAGATAAGGTGAAAAACGTTGAAAAAAACTAATGTCCTAGTTTTATCATTTGAAGCTTTAAATAAAGAAAGCAGTAACGGGAGAAGTCTTGGTTCTTTAATTTTGCCATTAAGAGATAAAATTAATTTTTCTCAAATTTACATAAAAGGGCCAATTCCTACTTGGATAGAAGGCAGATATTTATTAATTGACGAAAGACAATTTACAAGACCATTAAGAAGAATGTTGAAGAAAATTAAAATTTTAAGTTACGATGGAGAAAATATTGAATCAAATTTAAAAACATATTATCCACAAAGTAGTGTAAGAGGAAAAAAATCTATCATCCAAGGAATCATACGAAATATCGTTTGGAATTACCATTCGCTCTTTTTTAAGAAAATTTACGATTGGATTAAATTAGAAAGACCAGATATCATCATACTTCAAGACTCTTCATTACCTTTTTTTGATAAATTTGCATTAAAAATACAGAAGAGAACTAATTGCAAATTAGTGCTGTACACTACCGAAGATTATTGCTTGAAAAAGAATAGTTTCTTCGCTCGCAAAGTTATTGGCGAAAAATTTTTCTTCAAACACTTCTATCATAAAAAGTTTTTTAAGATTAGAAGGAAATTGTTAGCTCGTTCATCTAATTCCATTTATCTAACTAAATCTCTTATGGATGAATACGCTCAAAATTTTTCTACTTTTCATGATGGCGTTGTCATCATGCCTAACTCATCCATGAAATCTTTCCCTCGAAAAAAATTTGATCCTAAAAACATCGTCTTGTCATATTGTGGTTCTTTAGGACACGAAAGATTTTTGACAATTCTGGATTTTATAAATTCCATCGATAAACATTCATGTTTCAAACTAATTCTAGCTAGTAAATTAGACAAGGAACAGCAAGAATTAATATCTTCGTTCAAGTGCGTCGATTATCGCGGTTATGTTTCTTATGAAGAAGTGGTAAAAATCTATGAAGAAAGCGATATTATTTTGCAAATAGATGCATTTGATGAGGAAAATAGATTCACGACCGAACATGCCTTCAGCGGTAAGTTAGGCGACTGTATTTGTTCTTTAAAACCATTTCTTTACATCGGACCATCTAAAACTGACGCAAGTAAATTTTTAAATGAAGAAGGTTGTGCTTTTCAAATTAATAATCATTTCAAAATAGATGAATTTGTTTTAGCATTAAAAAATTGCGAGATTGACATTTATGGAAATGAAAGTAAAGCGAAAGTAGTTGCAAGAAAATATTTTTCTTTAGAATCTAATAAAGAAAAGATGAAAAAGATAATTTTGACGAGATAATCGTCATTTTACATGTCGATATTTTTTTAGACCATATATTGCCCATCTAACAACATGGTAGCAACTTGCAAGCCAATTTATACCTAAAATTTTATGATAAGTATGATACATAATTCTAAGTTGCTTCATTTTGCCTTTTGAACGTGATTTAGGTAAAATTCGATAAGAAGCTAATATTTTTTGATTACCTTTAGCAACATAACCTTTTTTTAAGATATTAAGCCAAAAAACATAATCTTCTGCTTTTGAAAAATCTTCTGGAAAATAATTTTCACCAATTACATATCGATCATACATCGTCGTGAGACAAGATAAATTATTGCCATTTAAAATCATTTTATAAGTACTAATTTTTGGCACCATAAAATCAGTTGTTGTTTTAGCGGCCAATCTTCTATAACTAGCAGTAATTAATGGTCCATTTTCTTTCATGAATGCAACTTGCTCTTCTAAATAATTTGCATCTAATAAATCATCACTATCCAAAAAAGTTATGTATCTTCCAGAAGCGGTTTTTAGACCTAAGTTGCGCGCCTTAGCGGGCCCACCTTTTTCAGATAATTTTAAAAGTATTATTCTTTCGTCGTGTAGTGATAATTTTTTCGCTAATTCATAGGAACCATCAGTGGATATGTCGTCGACGATGATCCATTCAAAATTTTTATAAGTTTGAGATATAACGCTAGAAAACGTCTCTTCAAAATAGTTTTTAACATTGAAGAGGGGTGTAATTATCGATACCTTAAAATCGTTATCTCTAATGCTCATGTGGTTATTATAACATATATGATTTTTTCAGTTATAATATTTTATATTAACTTTTGTGGTATCGAGCTTTTCATAAAAATGTTATACTAAATTTGTTTTTTAATAGGTCGAATTTTTTAGGAGAAATATTGAACATGAATAACTCAATCGAAAGATGTATCGCTACATTCTTAGTGCAAAGGGATATGCCAAAGGATACGAGTCCTTTAGGTGGTAAAAAAATAGATTTAAGTATTGAAAAAAGACCAACAGTCAATATTAATACTAAGAAAGATTTAGATGAATATTTAAAAAAATATTTTAGTAAACTCGATTTTAATAAGACTGGTATTTGTTTAAGTGGTGGTATTGATAGTGCTCTACTTGCATCTTATCTTCCGAAAAATACATTAGCGTTCACTCTTAAATATCCTGAAACGGAAGGAGTGGATGAAGTTAATCAAGCGAGAATCTACGCTGATAAATTTGGGTTAAGACTCATCGAAGTTCCTGTTACATTTCAAGATGTTTTAGATTATCAAGATGATTTAATGCTTCAAAAAGGTGAACCTCTTTCACCTATTGAAATAGGACTTCATAAGATGGCGGTACGTGCATTAGATTTTGGATTAGAAAATCTTATCACTGGTTCTGGAGCGGATTTATGCTTTGGTGGTTTATTTAACTTATTATCCAAAAAATGGACTAATGAAGAATTTAAAGAACGCTACACTTTTGTTAATCCTAATAAAGTGATGAAAGTTGAAGCAGAACCATATGATTTTTATAAAGATTATAATGATGAACCATATTTTAAATTAGATGAATTCATGTCAGAGATCT
This sequence comes from uncultured Bacilli bacterium, assembly GCA_944351395.1. Taxonomy (GTDB): domain Bacteria; phylum Bacillota_I; class Bacilli_A; order RFN20; family CAG-826; genus CALVUG01. The sequence goes on along the minus strand of CALVPP010000010.1, from coordinate 17,349 downwards.
ATGGGACCGCTACGACAAAATATTTTAATAATGCGATGAAACTTGCAGGTATTACTTTAAAAGCACCTTATGAATACATTCATCGTGATTTTGAATTGGATTATCAGCGAATCAAAAACGGTGAAGAAAAATATTTTTTAAGAGAATTATTTAGAGAACGAGTTGGTGATTTATTTGTTCCTCGTAAATACCCATTACCAAGGCCACTAAAAATATGGGCAAATTATTATGGCGAGATTATAAATAAAGATATCTTCTATGAAGATGCTTATGAAAGATGCACTAGAGATGAAGAAAAATGGTTAACTTATTCTGCCGATCATTACTTATATCTTTTAAGAAATCGTTGTTTTAATAAGTATCATCGCATTTATACGACAGGTGTTTATGATATGTTCCATATCGGTCACTTAAATATTTTAAAAAGAGCGAGTAAAATGTGCGATGAATTAATCGTCGGTGTTACATCTGATGATTTAGTTTCCTATAAAGGTAAACAATCAATCATCGCTTTCGCAGATAGAGTAAGACTCGTAAGAGCATTACCTTTTGTCACCAAAGCTGTCGTGCAAGAGAATATGGACAAGGTAGCAGCGTGCAAGCATTACGAAATTGATGCAATAGTGGTAGGGGACGATTGGAAAAATACCGAAAAGTGGAATAATTATGAAAAACAACTAAAAGATATCGGTGTTGATGTAGTATATCTACCATATACAAAAAGAGTATCTTCAACTAAATTAGTAGAAGAAATTAAACATAAATAGTGGCGTGAAATATTTAATTAATTTAATGGCTTATCAACAATGTGAATGAGAGTCATTATGTGACAAATAGATTATATTAACGCGTCATAAGTTGTTAAAATACTACATTTATTGGTTGGCATATGACATCGTTTTTGCGTGATTTGAAATAAATAAAAGAAAATTAAATCCATACGTACACCTATTGAGATTGGACCATGATTTTTGTAAAAAATTAACTTAAATTTTTATTTTTAACATCATATGTCTTTCTCTTTTTTCTAAAGGAGGTAAAGTCATATAATTTTCGCCATATTGTGCTTTTAGTAAGTAATCGTAATTGGCAAGAGAAACGTACTTACGACCTTCAAATTCGTATTCACTCGTTTCATTTAAAATATCTTTTGTTATGCTATATTTATTTTTCAGACCAATAGCGATGTTAATCGCATAATAATCGCTATTCTTATTGTCGTATAGATGATAAATTTTTAAGATTTTCTTTCTTGATAATTTGTAAAACGGAGATAAAAAACGACCAATTAGACGACGTCTACGATAATATTTTCCAACACTATTTTTCATGCTTATAAGCGTAGTTGGCGGATATTTATATTCAAAAGTTAAAGCACCAATATGCATGCAGAACTTTATTTTTTTATATAATTTATTTCTTTTTTTGAGTTTAGGGCTAGTTTTGAAAATAGGAAAAATATCGATGAATACCCCTTTGGGATTTGGAAAATTTTCCGAACTCATTTCGATAGCCAAACTGCCTTTTAGCATGATTTTTAATCCATAGAATGGATTAGCGTTATAATCTTCAAAAATTCCTGCGAATTCATACTTTTGTGGATAATCTATCTTTATTGCTTCTTTAATTTTATCTAAGTCTTCTAGATAAGCAGCTGTATCTATATCATCATCCCACGGAATAAAACCTTTATGTCTTACCGCACCAAGCATCGTGCCATGCATTAGATAAAAAGGTATATTGCGTTTTCTGCAAGAATTATAGACATCATTAAAAATAGATAACTCCACACTTTTAAGAAGTTGTAGTTGTTTTTCGCTCAAAATATATTGAGACAAATTATTTGTTAGAATATTTTTTGCTGATTTAATACTCATAATTTATTTTCTTACGGCATCTTATAGATATTCGACATTAATGTTTTTTACGTCTAATTTTTAAGATTGATAAATAGTGATCTCGATCTTCTTTTTTCAACGAAACATATGAGAATACCCCAAAAACTATGGTAACTATAATGATAGTTTTAATAATTTTTGCCCAATTGCTTCCATCGCCAAATTTAATAATTAAGCCAAACATAAGTGCAGCGATAGATGGTAATACAAATCTCGAATATGTTTCTCTATAATAAGGCAGAAGATTAATGTGCAAATCTTTTTTATAAAAATAATTTTGAAATAATATCTCTATTATTTTTGATATTGCAATTGTTAAGGCGCCTCCTATCGCACCATAATATATGGTGAGAGGGAAAACAATCGTATAGCAAATGACGGTTTTTGCGATGGCGGTGTAAGCAAGATGTTTCATTCTACCTTTTTCTGTGAACATCGCTGTGTAAAGGACGTACTGAGGAATATAAAACAAATCAACTATTATAATGAAAATGGTTCCCATATAAACACTGTCAAAAGAGTCTGTGCCTGTAATCCAAACAGAAATGAATTCTCTACCACAGGAGATAAATCCGATAATAATTAGTAAAATAAGGAATGTCTGTGCCTTACCGACGAAAGTGGCCATCTGTTTCAAACGTTCTTCTTTATTTTGAGAAGCATTTATACGGTTTAGTTTAGGCAGGAAAAAACCACTCATAACATTAGCAATCATTGAAATATAGTTTTCAAAAGTGTAGATAACGCCAAATATAGCAATTTGTGTAGAGTCACTAGTTATTCCTAGTATTGGCGAAAGGAAAGTAGCAGAGAACCTATTGCACAAAGTTTGAATGCACGCCCAAATAGAAAAAGCAAGAATTGTTTTCACTTCTATTTTTGATATTTTACGTTTTAAATCTATCTTTGTTCTATATTTAGCTTTCATATAAATAAATTTCGCAAGAATCGAAACGAAAGAAGTGCCTATATGAGAAAGAACAAGACCATATAGGCCACCGCCTAAAAACAGAACCGCTAATGTGACGCCAATATAAAGAATTCTAGATATCAAATTGACGACTTTTATGAAGAAAAAATTTTCGTGAGCAGACAAAACACTATTAAAAATAGTGGATGGTAAAGCCACTATACTGAACAGTCCAGTCATCGAAAGAACAATCTTAAATGATTCTTGTTCTTCAGGTGTGAGGCCAACAAAAATCTGATTAGAAAATAAAACTAGAGTACCGATAATGACGAAGAAAATGATGTCTAAAATAAGATATATGCGATAAATGAGTGTAAGAGTTATTTTAAAATGTTCATCATTTTTCTCCGCCAGTGCTTTAGATAAATGGTGATTTGCAACTGTGCCTAAACCAAAATCAATGACAAAAGAATTGATAATTGAGGTAGAAAGAGTAAAGAGTCCGTAACCAGACTCTCCGACCATGCTGATGATGAGTGGAATGGAAAAAAGACCGAAGATAATATTCAAAAATATTGTTGCATAACCAATAATTGAACCAAGTAAGATATTTTTTCTACTTTTAAATTCGACGTTTTCGCTCATATCGACTATTATATAGTTGCTCACTATAATGTCAAAGACTTTATATTATAGTTTATCAATATAAATATTGAAGTACTTAACAAAAGACATTCATTAAAATATACTTAATATTGTCTTCGCTTGGAGGAATGTGTCATGCAACTTTATGAAAAATTATTAAACAAAAAAGAAAAATTAGCTTTGGTTGGCTTAGGTTATGTCGGTATGCCTATCGCCATTGAATTTGCCAAACATATTGATGTTATTGGTTTTGACATTAATGGTAAAAAAATTGATTCCTATATTGCTGGTCACGATGTTACGAATGAAGTAGGGGATGCCGCTATTAAAGAAAGTAATGTTTTTTGGACAAGTGATGAAAATAAATTAAAAGAGGCTAAATTCATCATCGTCGCTGTTCCTACACCAATTAAAGACGATACAACCCCAGATTTAACCCCTTTAATTTCTAGTAGCACAATTGTTGGGCGCAATTTAACGAAAGGTTCCATTGTATGTTATGAATCTACAGTTTATCCTGGTGTAACAGAAGAGACGTGCATGCCAATTTTAGAAAAGGAATCACGTTTAAAATGTGGTGTTGATTTTAAAATCGCATATTCGCCAGAACGAATAAATCCAGGCGATAAAGTACATAGACTGACCACTATTAAGAAAATTGTTTCTGGAATGGACGAAGAGACGTTAGAAGAAGTAGCAAAAGTATATTCATTAGTAGTAGAAGCAGGTGTTTATAAAGCTTCATCTATTAAAGTAGCAGAAGCAGCAAAAGTTATCGAAAATTCACAACGTGATGTGAACATTGCTTTTATGAACGAATTATCGATTATTTTTAATAAACTTGGTATCGATACTTTAGAAGTTTTAGAAGCAGCGGGGACGAAATGGAATTTCTTACCTTTTAGACCAGGACTGGTGGGTGGTCATTGTATAGGTATTGATCCATATTACCTCACCTATCGAGCGGAACGTTATGGCTATCATTCACAAGTCATTTTATCTAGCAGAAGAGTGAATGATAGCATGGGCAAATATATTGCTGAAGAAATTATTAAAGTGATGATAGACGCGAATACATTGGTTAAAGAAGCTAAAATTGGTTGTTTGGGTATAACCTTTAAAGAAAATTGTCCTGATGCGAGAAATTCTAAGGTTAATGATATTTTATTAGGCTTAGAAGAATATGGTGTTAAACCAATTGTTCATGATCCTATCGCTGATAGAGAAGATACTTTAAAATTCTATGGCATCAATATGATTGGTTTAGATTCATTTAAAGAATTAGATGTTCTTATTATCGCAGTAGCGCATGATGTATTCAAAGAACTTAGCAATGAACAAATTGAAAAGATGTTTAAAAAGAATATTAGCAATGATAAACGAGTCATCATTGATGTCAAAGGAATATTAGACAAGAAATATTTTGAAAAATTAGGTTATAAATATTGGAGATTGTAAGAAATCTTAAAAACCCCTTTATAATTTAAATCTATCGCTATATTAATTCCACAATTGATAAGGAACACAATGTAGATAATTAGGACTGATGTAAGCAAAATAGAAATATACTGAAAATACAGTTAAGAAGACGATCAAAATAATGATTTTTATTGACGATGATTTGAATCGATAAATTGAGTCAGTAAGTAGAAATGGACAATACGGCAAGAAAAACAGTGCCATTCTTGGGAAAACGTAAGACGAAAGAATAAAAGACTCTAAAGCGACACCAATTGCGAATATCGGTAGGAGCAAATTGAAGTAATGTGTTTCCCCATCAGATTTTTGTGCTGAAAATGTTTTGGTAATTTTTGGATAGACTCTAATCTTGGAACTAATTAATCCATCTATTTTGAGACCAAATTTATCTAAAAAAATTACCATTTTACTATCTTTTTTGAATATCATAACTAAAAGAATCAAAATTAATAGATAAGCTGCGAATGTTTCCCATGCATCAGTTCTTAGAATTGGAACATATTCGCTTAGATTTGTAATATTAGAAATAAAAGTATAAATCAGAGGCGAGAAAGCGAAGACGAAGAGTATTATCATGATTGCAAACGGGATCGCTTTTAATGGATTTCTTATAAACATTAAAGGAACAGCTAAGAAAAAGACGATAGTGGAATAATGAAATAAAACCCCAATACATATACTTAAAATCCCAAAAATGATGTTAATTGTTTTTTTCTTCGCTAATAAGAGAATGGCAAGCATGCATAACGATATGGCAACACCTTGCCTTAAAGCACTAAAATTCAAAACAAGAAAACCGAACATCGAGTAGAGCACTAAGGATAGGCCGGGTAATTTATCGTGTTTTAGTACGAAGAAAAATAATGGAACGTAAATTAGTAAATATAAAAATGCTTGAAACACTCTAAAAGGTAATCCCATTTTAGCAAAAGATACCATAAAAAAGGAGAATAGCGGTTCCCATCCATGATAGTTTAGCATGGAAGAAAATGACACATTTCTTGCGCCTTCATAATATTCAGCATACACACTAGTATCAATGCCTACGTCATTACTTTTTAACACGCTTACAAAATATATAAATAAAACTGGCAAAAGTGCGGCAAGGATTTTAAATATCTTTTTATCTTTTCCAAAGAATAGGGGCACTGTTCCTAAGATAAAAATTGAAGCAAAGAAAAGTAGATACGTAATCATATAGTTGTCTCTCTTTCTTCAATCTTTCTTCTTGATAAAATGTAGGTGAACTTGTTTTGCAAAACATTGATTACATAAATTTTATAACAATATGGAACTGCCGCAATCATGAGCAGAAGGTAAAAAATGATGAAATTTGAATTGATTGTGCTGAATACGATTCCGCTAGAAATTATGTAAGGACAAAACAGAAACAAAATAACAAGAAATATAGCAGGCATCAAAAATGTTAAGAAATAGAAAAAAATCCTCATTTCATATGAACCATGTTTAAAAATCAAATATTGGAATAATATACCGAAATGAAAAACAATTAACAACAATAAAATGACTATGATTAGAACCCCTATCCAAATGGGATTATGACTATTTATTGTGTTGCGATAATACAAATTTGATTCTCCTATTACTAACTGATTTAGATTCGCATCATAATCAAAAATGCAAGTTTCGTATATTTCATGATTTGACACGTAATCGGTTATTCTTCCTAAAACATAATTGATAGATAAGAAACTCTCGTACATTATGAAACAGTATTTTAGTTGCGTAAAAACGTTAACTACCGAAGGATAAGACATGATGACAAGATTTTCTGTATCGACGAATTTATACTTGATGATATTTGAACTTTCATTGTCGGTATCTACTATGCCTTTTATCTTAAAACTTCTATTTACGATGCTTGACGTCGATGATCGCATCGTTTCGCAATCGATAGAAGTGTCTAATAAATCATCATAATTTTTCCCTTCGTCCAGTAATTTATCAGCTAGCTTGTCAGAAATATAAATTTCGTCGGATGATAATATTTTTGTTTCTAAACTGTTAGTTTCAAAAACGAAATTTAAATTATATAAGTTCAAATCCCAACTCGTCATTAAAAGTATGTCACAATTTATATTAAATTCATTGATTAGTAACGGATGATAATCTTCATCATCATTTTTCAAAAAATAAGTATCAGACACATCCTTAAAATCATTACCACCTTTACCATCAACAATATCAAAAAAATTATAGAAACTCTCATCCACATCAGTTTTTGACACTTCACCATAAGTAAAATTTAATAACGTGTGTGATGGCATATATTCCAAATAGCGTGATATAGATTCGACAGGCATAGAAAACGAAACGATAAAAGTAGATAAAGAAAGTGCAGTGATTAAAAGAGCACTAAAAAGTGTTAGAACTAAATATGATAGCTCAGTTTTAATAACTTTTTTGCATTTCCTAAGAAAACTTGTCATCTGTACGCTTATGTTTCTAGATTATTTCAACTAAAAAATAGACATCCTTTCAATATTAAATAGAATATCACATACACACAGGATTTTGTCGAAAAAATCTATTTCGTTAATTGAAAAGGCAAAAGCAACACGAAGAAATGGTTCGTTGCATTTTTTCAATTAACCCTAAAAATTATTGAATGCGCAGCCTATTTTAGTTAAGATAAATTTGAAATATGAAATACTATCCATCAGTCTCTATTTTAGTAAGTGTATATAACACGATTAAATATCTCCCATTATTTTTTAAATCGTTAGAATCACAAACGTTTAAAGATTTCGAGGTTATTTTTGTCGATGATTTATCCACTGATGGTTCATATGAATATTGTCTCGCTAAAGCAGAGAACAATTCAAAATACACGGTTATTCGTGCTGAAGAAAAACTTTTTCCAGATAAAGCTAGAGCCTTAGGATTTAAAGTCGCATTAGGCAAATACATCATGTATTTAGACTCAGATGATGAATTTTCTGATAATTACGTTGAAGAACTATATAAACTATGCCATGAGAATGATTTGGATTTTGCTGTTTCTTCATGTCAACGCATCAATGAAAAAAGTGTGCCAACATCCAAAATCGAATTTCTATCTAAGAAAACATATCCCTTGATGAGTCCTAAACAAAAAAGATTTTTGCTTAAAGGACGATATGGTGGATGGAATCGAATGGCTAGAAGAGAGTTTTTAATTGAGAATGGATACGATTATTCTCAAGCAGAACTGCCGCTATTCATACTGCAATTTTATGATAAAACCAAAGTCGGATATGTTAGAGAAGGAATATATTTTTATAGAGAAAGAGGAGACAGTATTTCAAGAAAAAATGTTCCAGACAGATTAATTGATTATAACTGTCTTGAGCCACTAGCGTGGTTTCACAAGAGCGAAATTTCAGAAGTTTGTAAAAAACCATTTAGTGTCTATCTTTATCGCATGATTTTGCCTTATATATTTTATAAAAAATATTTTAGAGGAAAATATGACTACAAAAAGGAAATTAGACACGTTGCTAAATCATTAAAATATAATTTTTTCAGAGGAATAAAATATTGGTTCTATTTCTCGAAAAGAGATAAATTTATTTTGTTTTTCTTTATAATCCATTTCTATAAACCGGTTTTCTATTTTATTAAAAAATACCGTTCTTAATTTGGTAGATAATCTTAATCATCAATTGTTGCAAGAATTAAAAAATAGTTCTATTTTTCAATGATTTTGGTAAAATGGAAAATAACTTTTAAACAAAATTGAGGAAACGCGAGTGAACACAACTATTAATAAAATAACTAGGTTCAAAAAATTGATGATTCAGCTAAGGCTAGTCTTTACTAAACCAACAAAGAGAGCAAAATATCTTAAAAAGAAAAATATTTTTTATCATTTTGGTAAACGTGTTTTTTGGCAACCGTATAAAATTCCTAGCGAGCCTTTTCTCGTTAGCATTGGCGACAATGTTAAAGTTGCAAGCGATGTTTTGTTTATTACTCACGATGTTATACATGCGGTCTTTATGCACGAGACAAATGAAAAATTCAATCACTTCTACGGCACCGTAAGTATAGGAAACAATGTTGCTATCGGCTCTAAAGCTATAATAATGTATGGAGTTAAGATTGGTTCTAATGTTGTCGTGGCAGCAGGAAGCGTGGTTACAAAGGATGTTCCAGATGGTGCTATTGTTGGAGGAAATCCAGCAAGAATAATTGGGGAATATGAAAAACTTTTAGAAAAGCGAAAATCATTTGATAAATGTTTGGCTGCAAATGCCTCAATGGAGCAGATACTTAAAGATTATTGGAATAGCAACATTTAATTTCTGTATATTTTATTACCTCTCTTTCCATTAATCCAACTTAATTGGTTTTATTTTAAAATAAATTTTTTCTATTTAGTTGTTAAAGTGTATAATATAGCCTTGCTTATCGTGATTATTTAGAAAAGATGACAGAGATACAAAATATTGAAAAAAAAGCAAACAAACAGATATTCATTGGTGCCATAATGGGTTATATTGCCATCGGCATCAATATTTTATCAGGCTTATTATTTACACCATGGATTATAGAAAGTCTAGGGCAAAGTCAATATTCACTATATACGTTGTCCAACTCTCTTATATCGTTATTTTTAATTGATTTTGGTCTTAGTGCTACCGCCAATGCCTTTTTGGCAAAATATCGTGCGAATAATGACGATGGAGCAATTAAAAATTTCTTAGGTCTCATATACAAACTTTATTTAATAATTGATGCGATTATATTCGTTGTTTTTGTTGTATTGTATTTTGTTTCACCTTATATTTATCAAGGTTTAACTCCCAGCGAAATTGAGCAATTTCAAGTTTGTTTTTTGATATTTGCAGCCTTTAGTTTGATATCTTTACCAACTTCTATATTCAACGGAATTATCAATGCTTATGAAAAAATAATCTGGATCAAATTTTTAGATATTGTTCAAAAATTATTGTTCATCATCTTTACATCTATTAGCATAGTTTTCGAATGGGGATTATATGCACTTGTAGCCATTAATGCTGGTTCTAATCTAGTTATCATAGGTATAAAATATTTAATTATTCGATTCAAGTTGAAAGTAAAGCCAACTTTTCGCAACAAGATGACTTGGGCACTTGCTAAACCGGTTCTTTTATACTCTTTATGGGCGGCAATCGAAGGTATTTTTACTCACATTAGTGCGTCCATTTCCCCAAGTATTTTAGGCATCGTGTCCGATTCTACTAACATTGCTTTATTTGGATTGGTGAGTTTAATACTTTATTACACTACATTGATGGGTAACATACTTGGGCCAACGCTTCTCCCTAAACTTGCTAGGTATTATGAAGAGGGTGAAGAAGTGTTTAGAAAGAAATTGCTTAATCTCTCCGTAGCGATTGGTAAAGTACAGCTAGTCATCATCATGGCTATCATTCTTGCTTTTGGATGTTTTGGACAAGAATTTGTCTTGATTTGGATGAGAGGTGATAGTTCGTATCTTCCAGCCTATTATGGTATTTTAATTGCAATCATAATGCAAATATTGTATTTACCACAATTAGTTTTAAGATCCGCAATGTTCACTACTAATAATGTGAAGATGCTTGCTTTATCAGCAATCGTGAAAGCTATAATATGTGTCGGATTATCTTTTGGACTTTCATATATTTTGGGATTCATGGGCGCGTCACTTGCTATCATGATTAGTTCCTTCGTAGATATATGCCTAAGAAACTATTTTTATTTGAAAAAATTAAATGTATCTTTATTCACATTTTATAAAAAAACTTATTTTAGAATGCTGATTGTAGCTATCTTATGTTTACCTATTGCACTAACCATGCATTTTTATTTAAGTTTTGACAGCGCAATTACTCATGGTGTCTTATATAAATTTCTTATCGAAGGTTCAGTTTTCGTAGTGTTATATCTCGGCCTCACATATTTCATAGGGCTTACTAAAAACGAAAGAAATATCATTAATTCTAAAATTTTAAAAATATTTAAAAAATCTAATTAGAAACTAATATTTTCTGAAGATATTTGAATGATTTTATCAGGTTTTTAGTTTGGCTAAATTCACTATTTGCGATTTTGTAACAATTACTAATAACTAATTTTTTTTCTTGCTCTGTTATGTTATTTAATATGTTCAAAAATTCAGTTGGACGACTTATGACAAATGCTAAATTATTTTCTTTTAAATATTGTATCGTTCCGCTTTCACTTGGTCCGATTGCTAAGATAGGAACGCCAGAATATAAATAATCAGCTACTTTCGTCGATAACGAGTATCTAATATCTATTAAATTGCGTTTCGAAAAACTTTCAACCAGAAGTAGATATTTGCTGTTCATCATTTTTTCTACAACTTGTTCGTAGTTTAAACTACCAGCATATTTCACATTTTTAGCGTGTGCAAGTTTTTTGATGACACTATTCCCAATAGCAGGGCAATAGACGTCAATCGAATAGTCGTTGCGACTCTTATACAATTGCTTTCCGATTTGTTTTAGTGTTTTATAGCGACCAAGACCAATATTTCCAAAATAATTAATTTTATTTGGTACGATTTCATTTGTAATTTTAACGCTTTCTAACTGACTGCTGATGTGAATCACTTCACCGATTACAGAAAATTCTTTATCGTATTTATCTTTCATTTTTTCTGAAATATAAATGATGCCATCTGCTTTTTTAATGTTATTTTCGAAGTGTTTTTTGTATTTAGCTCTATAGATGTAATAGAAAGGCGATAAAGAGAAGTGACTATTAAAATAATAATCATCGCTTACTTCTATCACTATTTTCTTATTTAATAAATTAGCGAGAGTAAATGCTATATCACCAAGAAAAAAAGCGTTGCTATTGTGGTAAAAGATTAAGTCAGGATCATAATCTTTAGCCCATTCAATAAGATCCTCTTTCAACCATCTTTTTTGTTTCCAAAGCGATTTACGAAGTAACTGGATGATAGGCCATTCTTTTTTGCCTATCTTTTTTAATAAGTTCAATAATTTGCCATTCTTTTTTGTTTCACAATCACTGTTAGTAGTTCTAACGTTGTTATATTTGTTGTTTTTGTTCTTCAAAAGCCTCTTTAATATTGTAGCGTCTGTAATGTTATAAAAATTAGGACATGCTTTAGTGTCAATTTTTTGATCATTCGTATAAATTTGGGCTAGTTCAATTTTTTCATGACCAAAATACGTGTAAAATGCACGAGTAGAAGAAGATTTATTCATAGGATTAGCGCACACTAGCAATATTTTCATACAACATCCTTTTAATTAGCAATTGATATAATAAATGATGTCTAAGATAAGACATTCTTATATAAGTTAATGTACTTTTTCGCGAATATTTCGCGAGAAAAAGGTTTTGAACTTTCTATTATTTTTTTTCTATCAAGCTTGTTCTTTGCTAATTGTTCAATTTTATCCTTCGTCTCCATTATATCGTTTGGTGTTACACCATAACCATTAAGCCCATCAGTAATCATCTCTACCGCTCCTCCGACTTTGAAACAAATGATAGGCGCTCCACAAGAAATACATTCTAGATTGACGGTTGGAAAATTATCTAATTGAGTAGGATTTAAAAATACATCTATCGTTGTATAAAATGATTTCATCTCTTCGCGAGAATTGATTCTTGGGAGTAAAATTAGATTTTTCCTTCGATTATTTTCAATCTCTTCATTTTTAGCGCCACAAGCCACAATTATGTATTTTTCCCCATCGATGACATCTGCTAGTTGTTTTAAAAAATCTAGACCTTTAGCATTGTTTAAAAGATATGCAGCTGCACCGATGATGAATTTGCCACCAGCCATATCAATTATTTTTTTATTAGGAATTGATGGGGTAAATATTTCTTGATTGATTCCATTATTGATTACTTCGACATCTAAATCTTTATATCCAGTTTCTACAACTTTTTTGAGCCAATTGGAAGGGCTGACAAAAGTTATATCGTCTTTATATTTTTTAATCATTTCCTCTTTTTTTATAGCGTATTTTTTTACGTTTTTTCGTGCGCACGTAGGATAGTAATTCCTATGAGGACAAATATGACATGTTTGTTTCCATAAGTTGCATGAATAGTAATAACAGCATCGTCCACTAACTAACCATGTGTCGTGTAGAGTCCAAACGACTTTGATTTTGTTTTCATGTGCAAATTTTAAAATTTGGTTTATGTTGATAAATGAACCATGGATGTTATGAATGTGTATGATGTCTGGTCTTTCTTTCTTAAGAAATTTTATTGCACGTCTTGTACCTATGAAGTTACAAAAACCATCATTTCCAAACAAATAAGTATGTAATCTTTCCAATTTGTAAGAAAAAAAATCAGTCCTTAGTTGTAGAACAGCATATTTTGTTATATCACTTTTTTCGCGATAGATATAACACGCAGAGGAGTTGTAATCTCTTTCGAGAAAAAAAGAAATATCCTTGATAATGTTGCCTGTGGAACCGCCTACCCAACCATTTATAAAACAAATTTTCATTTAATTTATCCTTTTCTTATTTTGTGCAAATTGACTTTAACATACTTATTTGATAATGTAAATCATATATGAATAGATTTAAATCTTTTCTAAAATATATGTATGTTATCTATACGAAATATGTTGAGTTTTTGGTAACTATCTTTAGATGTGCCAAATTACGAGTTAAATATAAAAAAGGCCTTTATATTGGGCGAGGTTGTAAAAAAAGAAAAGGATGCAGGTTAATTATTGGAAAATATTCTAGGCTAAGCCATCACATATCTTTTTGGGGACAAGGGCTAGTTGTCATTGGCGAACATACTTCTATTGGCTCAAGATCACAAATTTATGCACACAGAAATGGTGGAGTATATATAGGAAATTACGTAAATTGTGCTTCTTATCTATACCTAATGGATTCTAATCACGGCATGAAATTAGGCACTAAAATGCTTGATCAGCCATTACAATCTTCCCCCATTCATATCGGCAATGATATTTGGATTGGTTATCATGTTACAATTTTGAAAGGTGTATCGATCGGTGATGGTTGTGTTTTAGGTGCCTGTTCACTTGTGACTAAATCGTTTGATAAAAATTTAATTATTGGAGGAGTCCCTGCAAAAATTTTGAAGCAAAGGACCTAACTTTATAAATGCTTCTTAACGAAAATTTATACTTTATTCATGCATTTTTTGTTTTGATAAGAGTGTAAATAATAGTTAGCATTAAGCATATTATTTTTTGTGTGATGCATCAAAATTAAAAAAATGTAAAAAATAAGTCAAAAACACAACATGGTTTCTACAATCAAAAATCCCTTAAAGAGAACCTTACTGTCTTAATTTTATAGTAATGTCTTTTGCATAAAGAAATGTTACGTAATCATCTACTTGTATTTGATAGTTTACGTTTAAATCGAATGATTGTAAAATAAAAAACCCGGAGAAATAATAATGTTAATGGGTCATGATATAGTAAGTAAGATTTGCGAAGTTGCTAAAAATATGATTCTCTAATTTTTTGAGCATTATAAAATATTAGTTTCAGTGAGGTGGTAAAAAATGATTAAACCAATTGTTGATTTAGACAATAATCAACGCAAAAAACTTAAGCAAGTACAATTAGAACTTTTAGATGTTTTTGTAACATTTTGTAAAGAACACAACCTTACGTATTATTTGTTTGGTGGAACTCTTTTAGGGGCGATAAGACATCATGGTTATATTCCTTGGGACGATGATATAGATGTTTGTATGCCAATAGGAGATTATTTGAAATTAATTAAAGATTTTGATAATAGTTCGAAGTACTATATTGATAATAGAGAATCTAATAGGTTTTATTTTCATCATTATTCTAAACTTACGAAGCGAGATACCGTCTATATAGAATATTCGATTCAGAAAACAAAATGGAGACAAGGAATTTTTCTTGATATCTTTCCAATTTATTATGTTCCAGAAAATAAAAATTTTTCTTACTATTTGTTCTATTTTAAACTCTACATATTAAATAGAAGAGCAACTCCTAAGTTTTTGATTCCACCTGGTGCTGTTGTGAAGAAAAAAAGAACTTCTAAAATCGCAGATGTTATCTCTTGGATTTTGCTGTGGTGGTGTCCTAGGAGTCTTGCTGCCAAATGGAGAGACTCTTTTTTGCATAAACACACCATAAAAAAGACATCCGTTGTTTCAGTCGGTTTAAATTTAGGAAGACGTCGCCCCGTAAAATTATTCGAGGGCAGAAGTTCAGTTCAATTTGAAGGAAGGCTGCTGGACGCCCCAAAATTAGCAGAAGAGAATTTGATTGCTTGTTTCGGAATTGATTACATGACCCCGCCTAAAAAAGAAAATCAAATTCCTCATCATTACGTGGTTGAGTTCAAAGCGTAAGAAAGTTTTAATGCTTTGAGTTTTTGATATGCCTTACATCGAATAGTTAAATATTTTGATAGACATCAAAATTATCTCAACAGGGGTGGTTACGCTAATATAATTAACTATTTTCTAAACGAATTAAGACTTAAAAATGATTTACTGATTAATATTTTGACTGCGTTAGCTAAAGAAATGAGCCAAGTCGTTGTCAATTAAGAATATTTAAAATAACCGTTCGATTATTATGCTGTCATATTCGAATATTCCTACATCAATAGGCAGGAATCATTTTAAGGATACCTTTTAAAAGAAGTGAAAGTGTATTTTTATAAATACTTCCTGACGAACTTTTCTACTTTATCCATGTATTTTTGTTCATCTTGATAAAAACCTAAGCAGTGACCTGCGTTTGGTATATCCATTCTTTCATATGGTGTATTAGGATTAAATGCTTTGATGTTTTGATCTTGAAAGAAGTAAGACACGACCGTGTCGTTCATGCCGTGGATGAATAAAGTTGGTATTTTTGATTTAGATAATGACGCTCTAGGTTCATCCATATTGATATCTATCTTCACGATTTTCTTTATAAACCAACCAGCTGGTTTAAGTAAGAAATTGGGATTTAATGATTTAGATATAAGATGACAAATAAATCTAAATTCATCATGGATTGTCGTGTAACCTGAATCGCATATCGCACATTTGACGTTTTTCGCTAGTTTATAGCCCTCTGCAAAGAAAATTGTCGCTGCACCCATAGATTGACCATAGAGGATGATTTTCGCTTCCTTGTCGCTAGATACGATAAAATCTATCCAACGTGATAAATCCCCGCCTTCTTTATAGCCCATCGTAAGATGTTTACCTTCGCTCAAATTATGAGCGCGTTGATCGATCATGAGGATATTTACAGGAGCAAATATTTTTTGCATCTGTTTTAATTGGGCGGTCGCTTCTTTATAAGTACCGCGATATCCGTGTGAGAAGATGATGTAAGTGTGGCTATCTTGTCTATTTAAATATCCATGAAGTTTTAAATTGTCAGAGGAAGTGATATATACGTCTTCTAGTTTTAAGTTTTCAAACCATTCTTTTTCATATCGATAGACACTATAGAGGTCAGGCATGTTTTCGATGATGACTTCACTCGATTTGCTTTTTTGTCTTTTTAAAGCAAAACGATAATAGTAATAGCCTAATAAGACGAACCAAAAGAAAAAGAAGAGGAACACTAATCCTAAAAACGCTAGGGGTAAGACGATTGCTAATAAAATATCTTGACTCATATTTTTATAAAGTAACCTTATCCTTAAGATAAGATATTACCTGTTTCCTCGTGATGATACCGATGAACGTATTCATATCATCGACGACTGGGACGAAGTTTTGGTTGACGATGAGATCTACTAATTCATCCATCTCTTTATTGATGTGGATCGATTTGATGTCTTTTTCGAACTTAATATCTTTTATTTTTATTTGTTCACTTTTTTCTAAAGTAAGATGTTCATTCTTAAATAACCAGAGCAAATCACCTTCTGATAAAGTTCCAAAATATTTGCCTTCTTCATCGAGAACTGGAATTGCGCTATAGCGGTGGTGTTCCATCTTTTCTAAAGCCTGTCTAATTGTGCTATTAGAATTAATATAGGCTACTTGTGATTTAGGTAACAAAAAGAATATGATGTTCATGTCATAATTTTACTAAAATTATCAAAAAATGTGAAATATTATCAAACTGATAAATCATTTATTCACACAGTGAGAAATATCCACATTATTAAAAAATAATATCATCATTTAGTAACTTGTCGATTCTTAGTTTCAATGTAGCGATGTAGTACTTTTTTCTAGCTTCGCTCATAATCTCAATTTTTTTGAATGATTTTGGGATTGAATTGATAAAATGAACAATTTCATCAAGCTTCTCATCAATTAGTTTTCTTATGCGAATTATTGCCTTTTTTAATTCTGTACTAATTCAAATGATGTGAGACTAAATTAAAGCATAAAAAATAGTCCTCGCTTATAATTAAGTTATCCAATACT
>CALVPP010000009.1 GCA_944351395.1 uncultured Bacilli bacterium | reverse complement strand
CTTGTTAGATAAAAAGAAAATCTAACCAAGTACATGGCTAGATTACATTATTTGTTAAACAGATAGATATATTATATCAAATTTAAAACCCATTATTCATTTTTAAAAATATTATGTTTCACGATAAAAATTCGTGAAGTTTTATTAGCGTCTTGCCTACACAAATATAATTTCTTTTTGACTTAGTAACTTTAAATATGTATATTTATACGTGGCATTTATCTGCCTAAATTGTAGTCCCGGTAAGAATACAGTTTGGAAAAGGAGAATAAAAATGCAACGTCAAACTACGTTAGCGAAACCGCTAGAAGTCAAAAGAACATGGTATGTCGTCGATGCTAAAGACAAACCGTTAGGACGACTTGCTTCGGAAGTAGCCATCATCTTAATGGGTAAGAATAAACCCAGCTATACGCCAAACGTCGATTGTGGTGATTATGTCATCATCATCAACGCAAAAAAAGTTGCTTTAAGCGGCAACAAGCTTCTTGGCAAGAAGTATTATAACGTATCCGGTTACGCTGGTGGATTACGCGCCAGAACGGCAAAAGAGATGATCGACCGTTATCCTCGTGAATTGCTCGAGCGTTCGGTTTGGGGTATGTTACCAAAAGGTCCATTAGGACGTAAGATCATCAAAAAACTCTTCGTTTACGAAGGAGAAGAACATCCACATGCAGCACAGCAACCTGTCGCTATCGAAGTGGTCAAATAAGGAGTGAAGTATGGCAAAGAAAGATACTGTTCAATACTATGGTACTGGACGTCGTAAAAGTTCAGTAGCGAGAGTCTACATTACTCCAGGTAAGGGCAAAATTACTGTCAATGGTCATGATGTTAATGAATATATGCCCCATGACACATTAGTAATGGACCTAAGACAACCATTAGAGGTTAGCGGCACTGCTGATAAATTCGATGTAAACGCGAATGTTACTGGTGGTGGATTCAGTGGTCAAACAGGTGCATTACGCTTAGGTATTGCCAGAGCGTTACTTGAAGCTGGCATCGATCGTAAAGTATTAAAAGACCACGGCTTATTAACGCGTGATAGCAGAGCTAAAGAACGTAAGAAATATGGTCTTAAAGCTGCTAGACGTGCTCCACAATTCGTCAAGCGTTAATACAAGATTAGATGGAGTTCAAAGAAGTCACCAAACTTATGGTGGCTTTTTTTGTTGCAATTTATTTTGATATAACTATAATATAAATCCGTCAGCGAAATTGGGTCTTTAGCTCAGTTGGTTAGAGCGCACCCCTGATAAGGGTGAGGTCGATGGTTCAAATCCATTAAGACCCACCAAGTAGCTCAAAAGGCCCCAGCAGTTGGGGCTTTATTTTTTAAGGAAAGGACACTTAGCTCAGTTGGGAGAGCGTTTCCTTCACACGGAAGAGGTCGTAGGTTCGATCCCTATAGTGTCCACCAGACGTGCCGTCTTAGCACAATTGGCAGTGCAATTGATTTGTAATCAATAGGTTGGAGGTTCGAGTCCTCTAGACGGCACCATCGCATATGCAGCTGTGGCGGAATTGGCAGACGCGCTAGACTTAGGATCTAGTGAGGCGACTCGTGCAGGTTCAAGTCCTGTTAGCTGCACCAATAAGGAAAAAACATAGTGTAGCACTATGATTTTTTATTTTTTGGCGTTTTGTTATTATATAAAAATTAGTTTGAACTGACGTATTTTAAAAAATATTCCATGCTAGATATGGTATTAAGTTAAAGTTGTCAATAATATTTCATGTATTTTATCAATCCATTCTCATCAACTTTGCCAATGTTTGTAAATGGCATCTTGTCAATATATTTTATGATATGTGGTCTAGCGTATTTACCACATTTGTCGTCGATGTATTGTTTTATTTGTTCATCTGTCATCACTTGTTTAGCGTTTCTATTTTTAACGATAAATAGACAAATTTTATATGCAAAATCTTCATCAGGAATACCTACTACTTTTACAGCGTGAACGAAATCCAATGATTTAATAGCGTCTTCTATTTCGTTAGGGAAGACATTTATACCTTTTACTTTAATGATGCTTTTGGCTCTTTGTTTGTAGATTAAAAAACGGTCTTTTGTTATGTGACCATAATCACCTGTATTAAAATATCTAAGACCCTTCTCATCTATAAAATAAGAAGAATTATCGTTATTATTTAAGTAACCATTCATAAGCGTTTCTCCGCTTAGATAAATGAGACCATCTTCTTCATCTTTTAATCTTTTTTTCCCATCCTCAGAACGAATCATCACATCGATGTCATCTAGAACCTTACCAACGCTAGAGAGGTCGTGTTCACGATGCGTATTAAGAGAGACGACACCACTTAATTCTGTTAGACCATAACCGCGATATAATCTAGCTTTTGAGTGGCGTTTTGCGCAAATATCGTTGAATTCGTCGATAATCTTTTGGTCGACAAAATCACCCCCAACAAAGCAAACATTTAGATATTTTAATCCTTTGTTGTCAAATGTTTTTTCTCTTAGAAGTTTTTGGTAGAGTAATGGAATACCGATGATAAATGATAAATGTTTATGTTTGATTAATGACGCTACTTTTTTAGCATTAAATTTTGGCATGAGCATATCAACGCCACCAAAATAAAGTGGGACGTGAATGCCCATACATAGACCAAAAGCATGGAACATTGGTAAGACTGCAAGCATATATTGATTTTTAGGTGTTTTTAAATCTAATAATTTGAAAAAATGTCGTACGTTCGCGTTTATGTTTAAGTTAGATAAAGCAATTGTCTTCGAAGCACCTGATGTGCCACCAGATTGTAGATAGAAACGATCGTTATGTATATCATCGTCTATTTCTATCGATTCTATTTTACCTTTCGATAATATTTTTGAACTTAGCGAAGGTTTACTCATTTTTAATTTCTTTCTATTGATAAGTTTATATCCGATGCGTTTAAATAGGTGTAAATCGTTTGCGACATCGACTATGGCGACTTTGATAGGATAATTTTCATCTTTTTCTAAATCTAAAAATTCTTCTTTCATCGTGTCTAAGACGAAGACGATATGTGAAGATGTTTTCATCATCGTATTTTTAAGAATAAATTTATTCATCAGTGGATGTACTAGACTGAGTTTTGCACCAATCTTGTTAAGGGCATAAAGTAAATAAATGGCACCTGGAACGTTAGGAAGGCAAAGTGTTATGCAATCATCTTTTTTAATGCCTAATTTCACTAAATTTGTAGCGTATAAATCTACTCGATGAAGCATCCTTTCATAAGATATAAAATGGCCTTCAAAATGTAAGGCGCGATATTTTGGATATTTTAATGCCGTTCTTCTTAATGATTCGTAAAGTGTCAATTCATAATCTTTTCTCATAGATTTAAAGTATATCCTAATGATAGCATGACGATACAAGCGATGATGATGAGAATAACTTGGTGAGCAAAATAGATGATAAAAGCGTGGTGGCCCATAAAACCAACACCTTTAGCAAAATATATTGGACCATTTAACGTCTTTTTTAGTATACTTTCGTTCATGTTTTCGTATTTTAAGATGAGAGGAGTCAAAAGAGATTTTCTATCTTTATAAATAAGTGCGGATATCGCACTTCCTAAGAAAATGTAACCAAGATAAGGGAAAAGTGGCATGTAGTCACCATTTGGACCAAATTTGCCGTATCCGAAGAGGGAACACATCAAATTGTTAAAAGTGATATCTTGATAATAAAAAGTTGATTCATCGGAGAAAAAATAAGGCGAACAATAACCAGCGATGATAATAGCGACACCGATTAACGTTGAGATGATGATGGTTGGATATTTGTTTTTCTTAAATATGAAATTAATGAACATTTGGTATAAGCCATATATTAATATAGCAAGACCAAAAGTAAGAATAGTATTGATGATCATCGCTAAGCCCTCAATGTTATAACAAACATCAATTTGATAAGACGTAAACGAAATGATGAGACCGACGAAGAAATAAATAGCTCCTCTTTTGACGTTACTTCTTGAAAATTGAGTAGATAAGCCACTCAAAAAGAAGAATAGAGCGATGACTACATAGCGAGTAATGACTCTCACCGACCAAAACCAGTACCAAGTAGCACAATTATGTAATGCTAGTAGCGGAGCAGGTCCGGTTATCTCACCAAAAATACTAGGCATGAGAAAGCCATAATCGTAAAAGAAATGGTCGACGATCATGAGGATGACACAAACACCACGCAAAAAATCTATCTCGATAATTCTTTTCCTTTTGGTTTTATAAGGTGCACGTTGGATAGTTGCTATCTGCATGTTAAAAATTATAAAACAAAAAGATTAAGAATAAAAATCATCGTTTTTTATTCTCATCTGTTAGATAATACTTTTATGGTCTATTTATCATTACTCGTCTTGATCATTCCTATTTCTCTTATTGCGTTCATCGTCTATATTTCTTTTAAATTACCACGTTTTGACTATGTAGAAGATTTTAAATATGAAGACGAATGTGACTATGAAAATATACATTCTAAAAAGTACGATTTACGTCTTGGAAAGCATAAGAGCATATTAGGTGCAAAGTATTGGGGCAAAGATACTTCTAAAGGTTATATTTTGTTTCTTCACGGTATAGGTGCAGGGCATCTTGCCTATATGTCTACAATTGCAAAATTAGTTAGAGATGGATATTTCGTCCTTACTTATGATATGTATGGAATGGGTCGTAGTAGTGGTCACTCTTTTAAATCACTTTTAGAAGGTGCACATTGTTTTAAAAAGATTTATGAACAATTTTTGATTGTTGAACCAAAATTGAAAGATAAAGAAGTGACTATTATGGGTCATTCTTATGGGGCTTTTACTGCTATTATGGGAAGTTATTTTCTAGAAGAAAAAATAGTGAAGAAAGTCATTGCTATTGCACCTTTTTATGACCTTAATTTTATGAAAGAATATTTGCCTAAGAAATTGAGAATTATCGCATATTTAATCATCGAGCGTGATCATTGTTTATATCCTCGCCTTTCACTCTTAAATATTGTTAAAGTGATGAAAAGAAGAAAAAACATTCCTTATATTTTAGTTTATGGTGATAAAGATGATATTGTTCCTTTAAGGGAACGAGAAAAAGTTTTAAATAAAATAAACAATTTTTCTAACGTTACGACCTATCAATATGAAAATAGTTATCATAATCCATATTTGACAAATGAAGGAGAAAAAGTAGTGATGGAGGAGGTAAGAAAAGCTTCTACTTTAACTGGATTAGAAAGAAAAGTTGCTATCGAAAATATCAATTGGAAAAAGGCATGTAAAATAGATGAAGATAGGATAGATTTATGGCTCAAGTGATGCATACTTTTAAAAATGTTCTATTAAGAATCTTAGGCATCTTTCTTATCATCGTTGGATGTGTATGCCTATCTTTTGGCTTAGGACACGATGACACATTGCTTATCACTCGTTATGAAGTAGACGACGCTCATATCGATGAACCATTAAAAATAATGCAATTATCAGATTTTCATAATCATGGTTTAGATTATCCTAACACAAATTTAATCGACGCGATCAATGATGTTGAAAAAGATATCGTCTTCTTAACTGGCGATATTATCGACCAATACACTAGCGAAGATGATTTAAAAGATTTTGAAGAAATATTGAAATCGCTAGATGGTATTCCTATTTATTACATAAGAGGGAATCATGAATATTACGCAAATGAACCGGAAAGATTATATACACTTTTAGATAGATATGGTGTGGTGATGTTAGAAGACGAAGTAGCAACATTTTCTTGGTATGGAATAGATATAAATATCTATGGGTTACACGATATCAAGAAAGAACAATTAGAATTAAATCAAAAAGATGTCGATGTAAGACCATTTCTTGATGATTTAGTAAAACAATTACCAGTAGATGAAGATGATGTTAACATCCTATTAGCACATCGCCCAGAATACATGCCAATTTATAAAGAATACAATTTTGATTACGTGTTTAGCGGTCATACACATGGCGGACAAATAAACATGTTAGGAATTGGTGTTCCCATCATCGACGGACAAGGTTTATTTCCGCATTATGTAAGAGGAGAATATGTAGAAACTTATGAAGGTCACACTAGTCATCTTTACATAAATGCTGGGTTAGGGATGAATAATGTCTTAGCAATTCGTTATAATTGTCCACCAGAAATTGTGCAAGTAACTCTAAGATGATGTAAAATTATAGATGGAGAAATGATTTATGAAAGAACGAGTAAATGATCAAAAAGTTTGGAAAATAATTATGAATATCGTTGGTGGTTTGGCTATCATTGCTCTCATCATGATGTTCTTACCTGCAATTAGTTTTAACGATGGCGATACGACATCTTACGTAGCTAGTTACATACTCGTTTTTGGTGGAAACGCGAGTAGCACTCATATCCTCGTTCCATTTAATTTTAATTTTGTTTTACTCATCTTCTGGTTATTACCTCTAGTCGGGTCTTTGCTCGTTTTCCTCGTGAATGATAAAAGGATGTATAACTTCATCGTCGCATTAATTTATTTTGGTAGTGGTTTAGGTATTCTTTTTACACGTAATATCGCTTTAGCGATGCAAGGAATTGATGGTGCAAATATTGCTTGGTCCTTTGGCCCAATCGTAAGTGCTTCTATCTTATTCTTATTAGCAATTACATTAGTGGTGAAGGCGATTTTTTTCACCAAGAAAGATAATTAATCATTCATCTAATTTTTGTCCTCGAAGTTCTGCTTCATAGGTAGATATTTGCTCGTCTAATGTTAATTCTTTAAATTGATTCATATAGAGGCGATGATAATAACCTCCTTTTTGCATGAGTGATTTATGATTACCGTCTTCTACGACACGCCCATCTTTCATGACTAAGATACGTTTAGCATTCACGATTGTGCTAAGTCTATGGGCGATGATGATGCTCGTCCTACCGTGCAAGATGATGTTAATCGCACTTTGTATCGTTAATTCTGTCTCCGTGTCGACGCTTGATGTCGCTTCGTCTAAAATCATGATGCGGGGATTTCTTATGATAGCTCTAGCAAAAGAGATGAGTTGTTTTTGACCAGTGGACAATTCATTTCCCCCATCAGTTAGAAGATGATTATATCCGTCTTTAAAAGACATGATGAATGAATCAATATCGACTAGCATCGCTGCTTTTTTTACTTCTTCTAATGTTGCATCCAATTTGCCATAGCGGATGTTATCTAAGAAAGTGCCGCGGAAAATGAAGGG
Source organism: uncultured Bacilli bacterium (assembly GCA_944351395.1). GTDB lineage: Bacteria > Bacillota_I > Bacilli_A > RFN20 > CAG-826 > CALVUG01. The sequence goes on along the minus strand of CALVPP010000009.1, from coordinate 27,454 downwards.
ATTTTGTTGGACAAAACCAATATTTGATCTTAACCAACCAACTGATTTTTCACGATAATCTACGCCATCAATCTTAATGGAACCTTCTGTTGGTTCATAGAATCTAGCGAGAAGATTGACGAATGTCGATTTGCCACTTCCTGTCTCGCCGACGATTGCTAACGATGTACCTTTTTCGATATGGACATTTAAATCGTGAATTACTTCTTGGTCTTTTAAATATGAGAATGAAACGTGATCAAAATTGATATCGCCATTCATCGGTTCATAATTTTCTTTTTTTGGATTAAATATATCACCATATTTATCGACGACTTCTTTTTTATCGACGATAGTTGGTTTAGTGTCGATGAGTGCGAGTAATTTTTCTGCACTAGCTTGTTGTGCCATAAATTCAGCAAATATTTCAAAAAATGATTGTAGTGGACTATATATTTTTGAAACAAAGCCTAACGCTAAAACGAGAGTTGAAATAGAGACGATGCTAGTTGCATCTTGCGCATTGAAGACGTATATGCCAAAGACGATGACGAGGGCAGTAGCGATGGCAGAAAGTAAAGAAATAGAAGGTTGAAAGAAGGCGTTTACTTTTCTTGCTCCAAACATCTTCTTTCTAATATCTTCTGTCACATCGTTTGCTTCGCCATATACTTTATCTTCGATAGCTAACGATTTAATTGTAAGCGCTCCGCTGATGCACTCGGCGAGCCAACGGACATAATTTGAATATGCACTTCGTGCTACACGATGTTTCTTGAGTATCGTTATTTCGAAAATAGGAGAAATAATCATGAGAAATGGTACAGTGATGAGGATGACGAGCGACATTTGCCAAGAGACGGTGAACATCGTGATGAGAGTGAATATGATTTCGAAGAAAATCCAAATGAGATTGATAAGACCACTTGAAAGTAAGTCGCCAACGCTACTGGCATCATTTTGTAATCTAGCGATGAGCCAACCAGAAGCAGTGCGGTCGAAGTAAGAGAAAGATAATTCTTGGATACGTTTATAACCATCCATTCTTAAGTCCATGACGATGCACATAGCGACATAATTCATGAGGAAGAAGTTACCCATGATAGCGAATGAACGAACGATAATGCCACCAATTAACATGAAAATATAACCCCAGAACGATGTATTAAATGTTAAGCCATATATATCAATCTTAATGACCAAATCATTGACATTATTAACTAATATATTTTCGACGCTATCGATAGCGGCTTTATTCATAAGAGGAATGAATGCACTATCGTAAAAAGTGACGACGAGGACGAAAAGAAGAATGAGCAAAAGCAATTTATAATGTCTTAAAGCGTAAGAAAATATTCTTCTCCAGACGTAGAGATTAAGCTTCTTCGGTAATGCTTCTTCTTCAAATGCGAAAGCCATAGAATTTATACCATCCTCGTCTGTATTTCGTAAATGCGTTTATATAAACCATCTTGTTTTATTAAATCATCGTGCCTACCTAACGCCTCAATCTTACCTTCATTTAGAACTAATATTCTATCGGCATCTTTAGCAGTAGCGACACGATGAGTGATGATAATTGTCGTCTGTTTTTTCTTTCTATTTTTTAAATTAGATCTAATTTTTAAATCGGTTTCAGTATCTAATGCACTTAATGAATCATCGAAGACGAGTATTGGTGCATCCATGAGCAAAGTTCTAGCGATTGCAAGTCTTTGTTTTTGTCCACCAGATAAAGTGACTCCTTTTTCGCCAATCGGAGTATCATAACCTTCTTCAAAAGAGGAAATAGTTTCATCGACATTAGCAATGCGTGTAGCAATTTCAACATCGTCATGTCTTAAATTCTCATTTGATATCTTTAAATTGTCTTCAATTGTTTTTGAAAAGAGGAAAGGTTCTTGTAAGACGATTGCAACATTGTGCCTTAAATATTCTTTTTGAATATTGCTGATATCGATATTATCGATATAAATATGACCTTTACTCACATCATATAGGCGAGATAAAAGTTCGATGAGAGTGGATTTACCGCTTCCAGTTTTACCCATGATTGCGATCGTTTCTCCAGGCTCAATATCAAAACTAATATCTTCTAAAACTTCTTTATCGTCGACATAACGAAAGTAGACGTGGTCAAAGACTATACGACCTTTGATGGGAGGAGTTAAACCAATTTTGGTGTTCTCACTTTCACTATTTAAGACGATGTTCATCCTGTCGACACTGACGAACGCTCGAGCCATATTAGATAAAGTTGTCGCTACATCGCGAACGGGCCAAATTATCATATTGACAAAAGTAAAAGAAATGACGAATGTACCAACTGAAACTGTACCGATAATAGTTAAGTAGAGACTTAAAACAGTAGTGAGAGTGATTTGTCCGAAGATAAATATGTCACTAGTGGAGAAGAAAAGAGAAGACATAAAACGCCATCTCACGAATTTTTTTCGATAATCATCGAGATATTTTTGGAAGTCTTCTATTTCATATTTTTCGTTATTGTAGGCTTTAACTAACCTCACAGCCGAAATATTCTCTTCAATTTTAGCAGTTAGTAAACCTTCAGAATCATCAGTTTCGCGATATCTCTTTCTTACGATTTTTATGATGAAAAAGGAATAGATGAATAAGAATGGTATGAGGACGATGCTCGTCACAGCGATAAGCCAGTTGATAGAAAGAAGCAATAAGAAACTCAAGACGACGAGAAATATTGTATACGTAATAAGTAAAGTTTCTTGAATAGCAAACCTTCTTAGAATTTGTTCATCTCTAGTACAAGTTTGAATAAGGTCGCCACTTTTAAATCCTCTAACTTTAGAAAAAGGCATCCTTTGCACATGGTCGAATAAAAGTAGTCTCATCTTCTTTGAAATGCCGACTGTGACGTTTGCGTTTAATAATGTTCTAGCGATATTAGTGGAAGTGATAGCGAGACCAACAGTAAAAATAATGATGGCAAAAAGCCAGTAATTAGCGATGAGATGATTTGGACCACCTAGAATGTTTGTAATCGTATTTTCGACTACACCTATCTTTTCAATTTCGAAAATATCGCCTGTTAAACAATCCACTAAGATCTTCGATAAAAAGGTGCTCAATAACGTGAAGAAAACACTTACGAATTGAAGTATAAAACATAGGGCGTAACGCCCTTTATATTCTTTCAATAGTTTTGAAACGAAAAGAAAATATTGTTTCATATTAGATGATTGTATCATTTAATTTACATCTTTGTAAGATTGCAAAACAATTGTTAATTTGATAAATTAAATAAAGGAAAATTATGCATCTCATTGAAAATAGTAAAACACGGAACATTGGCCTTGTCTTCGCTTTAATTGGAAGTGCAGTTCTCTTTTTTGATGCGATATGGAATTGTATTTTTTCTGGCGCTAGTGTATTTGGCTATTTAGGTTACCCTGCTGGTGCTTTTTTATTAGCGAGCGCGCTCATGTTCAAATTTGGCAAAAATGAACAATTTTGGCTATCTTTTGGTGCAACTATCATTCCTTTGACGATGTCGATGCTTTTTATCTATATTGCATGCATGCCTCGATATGATTTAGGTATCATCATCATCTCTGCGATATTAAGCGTTTATTCATTCGTCATCGCTGTATTTACTTTATTATTCGGAATGGAAGTTTTTAGAAAAGTTGCTCCTATCGCTCTTATGTGTACAATCCTCATCGTCCTGACGATTGGATTAAGCGTGTATATATTAGTGATGAATCTATTTATGATTGGTGGGTCTACCTTCGTATTAGCGGTCCCAACTTTATCGATATTCATCGCACCTTTTTCGCTCGTGAGTACCATCTCTTACGTCCGTAATTTTGAAGGGGAGGATCGTTTCATCTATTAATTTTTATGACTACTACGTCTAAAATAGATGTCACCCAAATTTTATGGAATTTAATAACAATCAAAATGAACATCTAGATGAAGAAACAAAAAAAGCATTAAAAGAGGGGGAATTAAATCGTAAGAAGAAACGCATGTCTCCTCTTGCTAGGTATACGATTAACATCTTCGTCATCCTCGCTCTTACAGCTGCCTCTTTAGCGTTAACTTTATTCAATACATTTAATGATGTCGTCAACGCATTCACTGGCACGGATTGGCGTTATATACTTGTCATCGCTGGCATGATGTGTTTATATTTTATCGTCGAATCATTCATCATCTTTTGTTACGCAAGACTTTATACTAGAAAATATAAATTTCACCAGGCAATAGCGAATAAGTTCGTAGGTACTTTTTATGATGGTATTTTGCCTGCTGGTACGGGTGAACAAATATTTCAAGCTCGCACTTTCTCTAAGCAAGGTGTACCAATTTCTAATGCTGCATCTATCATGGTCATGTTTTTTATTACTTACCAAGCGGTTCTTATCATTTATGGCGCACTGTCTTTCATCTTCAAATATGACCTCATCAATTCCATTGGTTCTTTCGTCATCATGGATGTAAGTGTGCCTATCTGGCCATTAACTATCATCGGCTTCATCATCAATATATCTTTGATTGGCATTTTGTTCTTAATGTCATATAACCATCATATTCATAACTTTGTTATGAAACACGGTATTAACCTCTTTGCTAAATTACATTTAATTCGAGATCCTGATAAAAAGAGAGAAGCATTAAGAATACAAGTAGAAAATTTTAAAATTGAACTTAGACGTTTGCAGTCTAATATTCCATTTACATTGCTCATCATTTTATGCTTTGGCATTACTATGACAATAAAATATTCTATTCCTTATTTTGCCGGCCTTGCTTTAGATGGTTTAAATAATACAGGTGTTCAATCATTCTTCGATGCTTGTTTCATGTCAAGTTATCACCAAATGGTGACAGGCTGGATCCCTCTTCCTGGTACTGCTGGTGCTTCTGAAATTTTCTTCTCGACGATGTTTTATAACAATTTGAATCCGGGAGCTGGCTTTTATACTACTCAAGCAGTCACTAATGCATCTTTAATCATTTGGCGTTTTTCAACTTATACTGTACCATTGTTCGTCGCCGGCCTCGTCACTGCCTTCTATAAAGCTTCGCCCACCGATACTGATGTCGATAAGACGTCAGTGCGTCAGACTTACCTAGAACTACAACTACGTACATTTGAAGAGCGGCGTATATCTTCAAACATTCAATATGAAACCTCACAGTTATCTAGAAAAGCATTACGTGAGAAACTGCATCTCACTAGACGTAAAAAACAAGATGTCATCGAAGATGAAGATTCACTTATTATCAATTTCGATAGCACATCTTATTATAGTGAACTTAAAAAAGACAAGATGAAAGAGACTAAAATAGCCTCTAAAGATAAACCTTTTACCGAGATTGATATCGATAATAAGTTATAGGATTTTAATATGCGTATAGTTATTTGCACTGATACATATCCACCAGAAATCAATGGCGTGGCAACATCTACTTTGTACATGAAACGTGCTTTTGAAGCACATGGTCATGAAGTATTAGTCATTACCACAAATCCTTTTACGAACAAAATAACTTATGAAAAAGATATCGTTCGTATACCTGGTCTTGTCATGAAGAAGATGTTTAACTATCGCTTTACATGGTTCTATCATTCAAAAGTGACTAAATATGTGAAAAAATTTAAACCAGATGTCATCCACGTCCAAAGCGATTTAGGTGTCGGATTTTACGGTCGCATCATCTCTTATTTGCTACACGTTCCAGCAGTATATACTTACCATACGCAATACGAAGATTATACCTATTATTTTAGTGATATGTTCAAAGGTCATTTTGATCGTATAGCTAAGAATGCAATTAGGTGGTTCGTCGGCTTTATCGCTGATATGGCAGATGAATTTATTACTCCTTCAAAAAAAATAAAAAATTATCTTAGACAAATAGGTATTGAATCATATATCAATATCGTTCCAACTGGTATTGACTTCACACGTTTTTTGCCAGAGAGCCAAGATAGTGACGCTCTTAAGAAGAAAAAAGAAGAATTAGGTATAGATGAAAACACTATTACGTTATTATGTTTAGGCAGAGTTGACAAAGCCAAGAGTGTCGATGTCGTCATCGATTATTATTATAGTTTTAGAAAAAAACATAAAAATTTAAAAATGAAACTTCTCATCGTCGGCGACGGACCGCATAAAGACGAATTAGAAGCAACTTCGATTAAATATGGTTTAAAAGACGAAATATTATTTTTAGGTAAAGTGATGAATGACGAGGTTGGATTTTATTATAATCTTGCTGATATATACGTCTCTGCATCGACTTCTGAAACTCAAGGTCTTACCTATTTAGAAGCGATGGCAGCGAAAAGAATACTTCTCGTTCGTTATGATGATAACCTTTATGATTTAATAGACTCAGGCCGAAGCGGTTATTTCTTCAATAGCGAAGAAGATTTTATTCGTAAACTAGAGACGATAATCGATATGGATGAAATTAGCAAAGACAAGATGAAGGAACTTGCTTTTAAAAAGCTCGATGAATATTCAATCGAAACATTTTACGAACGCATAAAGAAAGTTTATGAAAGAGCTATCAAGAAAAACTGGTAAGATAGAAATTATCGCTCTTAAAAAGCAAAAAAACGGCGTTTTAGCGGTATTTAGTGATGGCACTAGTCTTTTATTTGATGATGAGATATCTCTCAACTATCGTCTTTATAAAGGTAAAGAAGTCTCGTTCTATACCTTAAAGAAGATGAAAGATGAAAACGAAACTTATCTGAAGATAAAGCGTTTTAAAGAGTATTTAAATAAACATAGATTATCTACTTATGCATTTAAAATACGTCTTATTGAAAAAGAACATTATAGTGGCGAAGAAGCCAAAAAAATATGTTTAGAACTTAAAAAACTAGGTTATTTTGACGATTTATCTTTAAGGGATGAATATCGACAATATTACTTATCGCGTGGCTATTCACACGATGCTACAAAAGATAAATTAAGAGATAAAGGTTTGTTTTATTTTAATGAAGAAATGCCTTTCGATGTGTCGATTGAAAAGAACAATTTAAATGCAATAATTGCAAAAGTTAAACATAAATTTGATCGTTATCCACCTTTAAAAGCTAAGCAAAAAATACGTATTTTTTTAATTAACAAGAAATTTAAGCAATCGTTTATCGATGAAGAAATTAATAAATTACACTTCAGCTATGAAGAAGATAAATTAAAAACAGAAAAACTTGTCAATGTTTTACTTAAAAGACCAAATTGTAACAAAGAACATTTCTATGTTTGGATGTCTAGAAGAGGTTATGATAAAAATGATATTATGAAATGGTGGGAGGAAAGCGAACATGATTAAAGATTTCGAAGCTAATGAAGAATTATATGGAGAAAAGTTTTTAATTGCGAATGTGTTACGCGGTGTCAATAATAGCGGCACGCCCTATTTATCGATTACCTTACAAGATAAAACAGGAACGATTGAAGCTAAAAAATGGGAAGTAGAAAATAATGATTACGATATTTGTGTCCCAGGCAATGTCATAAGATTAGATGGTGTCACATATTTATATCGTGAGCAGATGCAAATTAAGATTTTTAAGATACTTCTCGTAAAAGAAGACGAATATCGTCTCGACGATTTTATTCAAAGACCTCCTTACGATTTAAAAAAATATGAAAACGAATTAGAAGAATGCATCTCCCTTGTTAAAGATAAAGATTATCACGCATTATTAGTTTCCTTATTTAATGATTACAAAAATAAGTTTATCTCTTATCCTGCAGCGAGCAAAAATCACCATGATTTTAGTGGCGGCCTATTAGTGCACACTATTCATATGTCAAGACTTGCTAAAGCTATTGAAGCTTTATATCCAAGTTTAGACATCGATATTCTTCTCACTGGCGTTCTTCTCCACGATTTAGGTAAAGTTATCGAATTTAGTGGTCCTATTTTGTCTAAATATACGAATGAAGGAAGATTAGTGGGTCACATCTCAATTGGGCACGCGATTATAAGTGAAAGAGCTAAAGCTTTAAATATCGATGAAGAAGCACGCATCATCATCGAGCATCTCATTTTGTCGCATCACGGCAAAAAAGATTATGGCTCACCAGTCGAACCGATGATAAAAGAAGCAGTTGTTTTGAATATGATAGACGATTTAGATGCGAGGATGGACATGTTAGAAAAAGCCCTCCACGAGGTGAAGGGCGGGGAATGGTCTCAGAAAATATTTGCTTTTGATGACCGTATGTTCTATCAACCGAAAAAGAAGCACTAATTATTTGATATATTGTTGTATTTTTGTGACGATAGCAGGTAGATTTTTATCGTCTATATCATTTTTCATATCGATTTGATGACGCTCATTATTGATGTAGCGAGGGATGACGTGGACGTGAAAATGCATGACGGTTTGTCCAGCTGGTTCATAGCAATTGGTGAGGACATTAATACCGACCGCGCCTAAAGCAACCATATCAGCTTGTCCGATTTTTTGAGCGACGTCATAGACGCGATGCATAATCGCTTTATCGACGTTTAAAAAATTATCGTAATGTTTTTTTGGGATGACTAAAGCATGCCCCATCGATTTAGGATTCGTATCGAGGAAGGCGATGACATGATCATCTTCATAGATTTTATATGCCTTTATTTCCCCGTGTGCAATTTTACAAAATATGCAATTTGAATCATAATATTTCATCTTTTTTCCTCCTTTAATTAGCTTCTTGAGAATCCATATGCGATTGCACCTAGTATCGCTTGTTTCATGCGAACATTATTTGTAAATATCATGTTTGTAAGAGCGAGAAAATGTAACAATAATTCCTCATCCTCACCATCTTTTAAAATGTTTAATAGTGAGATACCAAACGGCTTATCTAATAACGGAGTGAATGTAATCGTAGCGATGGCTTCATCCGTATCGACGTGTTGATTGTTTTCTGCATATTCTTTTAGAAACACGTAATTTACATTATTATATGGAATTATCATATATTTTGTATTGTTCTTACTTTTCTTTAAAGTAAACTCATTAGTGCCTTTTTTCATGACGAGTTGGCAAATAAGTTCTTTATTTTGATTTTTTATCTTTCCCTTTTTAGTCGTGAAAAGACAAGTTGTAGAAGTATAGTTACCGCCTTCGAAGTTAAGACGGTTGAATTCACCTTTGAGCTTTATGATGAGGTTCTTTCCTTCATATTTATCGTTAAAAAAATGAACATATTTTTCTCTCGTAATCCCATTAGTAGCGATATATTTATCGAGAACTTTTTCATCTTTTTTAATCGTGTCTACTTTTCTAGGTGTATCAGATTTATAATTTGAAAAAAGTTCCGGGGTTTTAGCGATAAATTTATTGACCTTTTTCCAATTACCGAGCAATGTAGCATAATAATTGACCAATTCTAACGCTAGATAAATACTATCTGCTTTATTAATCGTTTCAGTAGCAGCTTTTTTAAACGCTTCTTGATCTAGATTATTAGGATTAAAGGCGTAACCCAATTCATAAAAAGCTTCATTAAACATTTTAATAGTTTCTTCTTTACTCACGTTATAACGTCCTCCAGTATGCTTTTTATAATAATATTTTAATTCTATTTATAAAAAAAGGTTAGGATAATTAAACCCTAACCCTTAATAATTTTTATGATTGATTGACGATTAGTCTTCAAACAAATCAGGGAATGTTTCGACGAAGTAGTCGTAAAGATCCTCATCATAATATTGAATGTTCATCTCTTCAAAGTAGAAGAGTGTCGCTTGATCGTCATAACTACCACCTTCAGCCATCGTCATAGCGATTTCACGTGCGACATCTTCCATGAACCAACCATCATCTTCTTTGAGATGAGTGTAGTTGTTTTGACTATCGCGGTTCATCTTTGATGAAGAAACAGCTTCTTCAATTTGGACGATGTAATAGGTGGATGTATCGTTATCGTAAAGGAGGAAGTCTTTGGCATCACTTCCAGCCTCGCTAGTGGCGGGGAGGAGGTAGTAATAACCATTGATGTTGCGGACGAAGTTCGAAGTACGAACATTTTCTTCAGTAATAGAAGCATCCTTTTCATCTGTAACTGTATCGACACCATTAGCGACACCGATATTAAATAGACGCGTTCTAATCCAAGAAGGTAAGCTCGTTAAGCCACCATTTTGGATGTACCATCCATCAGTCGTATAGTCAGTCGTACGGACGGAACGAGTTTTTAGTTCAAGACCGTGCGATGCAGTGTAAGCATAAGAACCAGTGAAATCAGATTCAACTTCTTGATTCGTTTGTTGTGGGTTGTCTTCGTAGATGAGATCATAATCATCGATGACGTTACCATATTGAGTTCCGCTGTAATAGTTGATAGTAGAATCACCAATGGTGTGGCGGCTCGTCTTGTTGACGAATGAGCCAGCACCTGCGGAAGCACTTAGCAATTCACTAGCGTTTCCGATGTAATCATCGGCATAGCCTCTCCATGCGCTGGCAAGAATTTCTAAATTTGCCGTTTCTTTCGTCGCTTCAGCGCCGAGAATGTTCTCATCGATAAATTCTCTCATGAGGTAAGGAACAGCGTTTGAGAACTCTTCGCTAGCGGTAATGGCAATATAATTGACCTTACGAGCGTAACTTCTTCCTAAACTAGAATAGTTTTCATCGAATAAATATTGCTCAGTAGCGAGGTCGATGAATATATCTGGAACAAGTGCACGTAAGACATAATCATTATAATATTCGAGATGGATACCCCATTCTGTGACGTTTTCTTCTGTCATACTTGGGAGGATGAGAACTTCACTATGGAATGTGGTAGGATATGCACCAGTCGTCGGATCGACGACGGTATAAAGTTGAGAACGAATATCATTCGCTAATTCTTCTTCATCGAATAATGAGTCGGTCGAGAACTCACCACCCATAATCAAATCATAGAATTCTTTGTTGACGCGTTCAGAAATTTGAGCTTCTAACCACTCTAAACGTTTGAAGGAATATGCATTTTTCTCAGCATCAGTTAAAGATTCGTCAACTTCTTCAGTATAGAATGCATGAGCATCCTTCAATGTTTTGAATGCCTCACTATCAGCACCGCTATCAAGAGCGTCGCGAATTTCTTCTAGCGTGCCAAATATAGATTCAGCAAATGTGACTTTGACACGTTTTAATACTTCTTCATTCGTCGTGCCAGCTTCATCTAATGCATCGTAAACGACGCTATTGATGTTGTTGACGACTTCTTGAATCGTATCGTCAATGATAGGATCATCGTAATCGGATGGGCGAGATCTAATTTCGCTACACCCTGTGAGTACGATAGCGCCTAAAGCTGTGAGCGTTAATATTTTCTTATTGCGCATAATAGCAGAGACCTCCTTGTTCAAATGCAGGTGAATCAGGATTAGTTCTAAATAGAACTGCACAAGTTTCGGAGACGAGACGGACTGGTTTGCCGTTTTCATCAACACGACGTAATTCTTGTTGTAGAGTTAATAATTTCATGTAGGTATCCCAGCTATCGCTGAATGTTTCATTACTCGTGTAAGTTTGATCATCTTCACGCACTTTGAGGAATTCGAAGATCATCTCACTTAATTCGGTGTCATGAATCTTAAGATTTTGTTCGTTAAATAAATCAAGATACATGTCATCAGTGATGTATGGATTGTAATCCATGATAGCGTTTCTTACAGTTTCAGCACGGGTATTATAAGTAGTGTTATTACCTTGGATGAAATTTACGAATGTCGCTTTATCAGCACCAGTAGAAGTAGTTGGATATAATTCTTCTCCTGGGATAGCAGTCGTGTAATATTCTTGTAAAGTAGCCATATCACCAGTTCCATCACCGTCGAAGTAATTGCGTTCGACGACCATGAAGTGAATTCCTTCATAGCCAGAACCAGCACGGACGACTAAGATGACGTTGCCTTTTTCATCACAGAGAGCTTTTTGGTTACCTAAACCTTGAATTTCTTTGAAACGTGGAAGAGCTTCGTATTCAGGATTTACTTCACCAACGAAGTTTTCTACGACAGTCGTAGTAGCGGTTTCATCGACGACGACGTCATTTGGTGTGATGATGCTAACGTTATGTTTATTTAGATATTTGTTGAAAAGAATATTTCTTGGGTAGTAAAGAGTGACGTTATTATTCACTGGACGACCATCATCGGAAGTTTGAATGTTAGCAACTTCACCTAATTCCATGAATGCACCATATGGAATCGTGCCAATGCTATCTAAACCATCGATAGCTGAGAAGTCAGTTTTTACTTCACTTTCGATGCGTAAAGTTTCAGCGACTAAGTCAGAATCTCTACCTGAGTTATAGATTAAATCATACGTATAAAGACCAAGTTTGAATTCGTTTACGAATGATGTTGAACGACCCATGATACCGACATCACCATAATTATTACGACTTGAAGTATCACCGCTTGCATCATCGCTATATTGATAAGCGACTTGACCAAATGTTTGATTACCACGAGCGAGAGCAGCGACGACGTTTGAGAGTTTATTCGCTTCACCAGCAGTAATTTCTTGTGAAGTGAATGGTGTCGTGGCGATATTTAAATTTTCTGGGATAGAAGCGGTCACGTTCACTAAGATGTGACGAACGTGATAAGGAACTTCTGTCACGAGATAACCACCATCTTGATCGGCGAGAATTTCAGATAATCTCTCAGTAGAGAAGAAATCATCTTCCAATTCATTAGTCATCTCTTGATAGGTGTAAAGATCGAATAATTCATCTTCATCTTCACAACTGTTACTATTGAGGATGTTCTCAAATTCCTCATCGTAGGACGTTCCGTTCGCTTCAGCGTTGCTTTGAGCTTGTTCTTTTGAACCTTCGACACGGTTACGTGCTAAAGATTCACATAATGATTTCGTTGCAGCGTTTTCTGGTTTATCCATTTCGTTACGGACGACGACTTCGACGAGAGCGTTCCAAAATCTTTCAACGCCATCGGAGTCGACTTTGTAGTTCGCATAGATTTCGTCGACTGGAATTTCGACTTTATCACCATTCGCACCGGTGAAAGAAACGATGTTCTTATCATCGGCTACGACAGTTGGGGAACATGCGACCGCAAGAAGTGGTAAGAGAGTAAAAGCGAGACCGAATGTAAGCTTGCTTTTTTTCATACACTAGTTTTCCTCCTTCGTATGCATAGCGTTATTTATTTTATACATACTTTTTTTAAATATCAACATACAAATGTGCGCGTTCAAATTAAAATCAAAAGGTTAAAAAGAAAATGCACTTTTTTATCGTCTTAGTGGTAAAATCAAAAACGATTATATAAAATATAAGGCACGGTGAGGAAGAAAATATGCACACATTAGAAATAAAAGATCTCCACGTCTCGATAGATGGTAAAGAAATATTAAAAGGTGTGAACCTTAAAATTGATGAAAATGAGACAGTTGCTTTATATGGTCCAAATGGACATGGCAAATCTACTTTACTAATGACTATTATGGGACATCCTCGTTATCACGTCGATAGTGGCGAAATTTTACTTGATGGCGAAAACATTTTGATGATGGACGCAAGTGAAAGATCCAAAAAAGGTCTATTCCTCGCTATGCAAATGCCAATTGAAGTGCCTGGCGTTCCTACAGCTGATTTTCTAAGAAGTGCGATAAATTCTAGGCGAGATAAACCAATCTCCTTAAGTGAATTTTATAAACTTTTGAATGAAGCAACGAAAGAAGTTAACTTTCCATTCGATATGGTTAATCGTTCATTGAATGAAGGATTTAGCGGTGGAGAGAAAAAGAAAAATGAAATCATGCAGATGCTCATATTAAATCCAATTTTTGATTTAGTTGATGAAATTGATAGTGGTTTAGATGTCGACGCTATCAATTACGTGGCAAAGGCATTAAAGGAAGAACAAGAAAAAGGCAAAGGTATCTTAATTATTTCGCATTACGCTAGACTTTATGAAATTGTGAAACCATCCCGTGTCGCTATCATCGTTGATGGGAGAATAGCTTTTGAAGGCGACAATAGTTATGTCGAAAAAATTGATGTTGAAGGTTATGAATGGCTTGAGAGTGAATTCAATATTTCTTTGAAAAAAGGAAGCGAAGCGAAACCAAAAGTTATTTCGCTCGGTACATGTGCGATAAGGAAAAATAGAGCTAAATGATGCTGAATGATGATAACACTTTAAAAATAGAAGTAAATGACGATGTGATAGAAGAAATAGAAATCAATTCTTCTAAAAATTTAATGTACATTGTTAAACAAGATAAGTGTTTAGATTTAACTATCTATTTAAGTGCTACAGTAGTGTCCTTTAAAATTTTCTTTGACTTAAAAAAGAATGCACGGGCTAATATTGTCCTCATCGACACGAGCAAAGGAAAATTAGATTTAAGCGCAAATGTTATAATGAATGAAGAAAAATCTTCTTTTGAATGGTGTTTGGCCAGTATTTCTAACAATGATGATGATAAAAAGATTGATGTATCTATCGATCAAATAGTTGGTCGTACTACTGCCCATATGTATAACTATGGCGTAGTTTTATCGAATGGAAGATTATCTTTTGCAGGAGTAGGTAAAATATATCCTAGAGCAAATGGCGCAAAAGTGTCTCAAGTAGCAAAAATTATTAATTACGATGAAAGAGCGTTTAGTAGTGCTAGACCAATTCTTTCAATAGATTGTGATGATGTGGTTGCTATGCATAGCGCCAGTGTTGGTAAGGTTGACGAAAATGCTTTGTTTTACTTACAATCAAGAGGTTTAAAAGAAAGTGACGCAAAGGCGTTATTAACTTTAGCACATCTTTCTCCTGCTATTGAAAAAATTAAAGATGAAGTAGCGAAAGAAAGAGTGATTAAGGAGATTAAGGAATTATTATGAGTCAGTTTAATGTGTTTGAATTTCGTTCACATTTTCCAATGCTTAATGGTAAAAAAATGCAGAATGAGCCTCTTGTTTTTTTAGACAATGCCTCGACGACATTTAAACCCATTGAAGTATTTGATGCTATTAGACAATATTATTTTGAACATACTTCTAATTCACATCGCGGTGATTATGATCTTTGTTACGAAATGGATCAAAAAGTGTATGAAACTCGCACAAAAGTTGCTCAATTTATAAATGCTAGAAAACCTGAAGAAATTGTTTTCACTTCTGGCGCGTCAATGTCCCTCAATATCATCGCATATGGTTTGATGAACGAAATTAATGAAGGCGATGAAATAATCATAGATGAGGCCGAACATGCTTCTAATGTTCTACCTTGGTTTAGGGTAGCAGAACTTAAAGGCGCTAAAATCAAATATATTCCTTTATCTAAAGAAGGACGTTTACTTGCTTCCAATTTAAAAGAAGTTATTACAAATAAGACGAAAGTAGTAAGCGTAGCACATGTAACTAACGTTTTAGGATTTATTAGTGAATCCAAAGAAATGGCGGCAATTTGCCATATCTTTGGTGCTTATTTTGTTTTAGATGGCGCCCAATCAGTACCGCATATGAAAACTGATGTCATCGATTTAGATTGCGATTTTTTAGTCTTTTCAGCACATAAGATGTATGGTCCGACAGGGCTTGGTGTCATCTATGGTAAAAAAGAATTATTAGATAAGATGCAGCCTCTATTAACTGGTGGCGGCATGAACGCAAAATTTTTAGCATGCGGTGATGTTAGATATTTAAGTGCTCCAGAAAGATTAGAGGCTGGAACTTTAAATCTTGAAGGTATCTACGGTTTAAACGCTGCAATTGATTTCATCGAAAAATATGATATTGAAAAAATGAACGAATACGAAAAAGAACTGAGAGAATATGCGATTAAAAGATTAAAAGAACTTCCAAACGTTATCATCTATAATGAATTAGCTGAAGCCGCTATTATTACTATTAATGTTAAAGATATATTTGCACAAGATTTATCAACATATTTAAATAGTAAAGGGATTGCGACTCGTAGTGGTCAGCATTGTGCTAAGATTTTGATCGATCATTTACATTCATTAGCGACTGTTCGTATCTCATTAGCGCCATATAACACAAAAGAGGAAATCGACATTTTGGTCGATGCATTAAAAGGAAGCGGGGGATTCTTAGATGCCTATTTTGCTTGATGATCATATGATGCGTTCTATCATCATGGACCATTTTTCTAATCCACGTCATAAAGGCGTACCTTTAAATTTATCGGAATATAGACAAGTGCATAAAGATTCCGAAAATTGTATAGATGATATTATCCTTTACGTAAAAGTAGATGACGGCAAGGTAATCGATGCTATGTTTGATGGTGTCGCCTGTACTATTACATCAAGCAGCACGGATATCATGTGCGACTTGATTATCGGTAAGCCAATAGAAGAGGCAAATAAAATTATTGAATCATATTTAAATATGATTTTTGAAAAACCATTTGATAGTGACATTTTAGAAGAAGCGAACGCTTTTAAAAACACTCATAAGCAAGCTGCTAGAATCAAATGTGCGACCATAGGTTGGAACGCCTTAAAGGAGGCAATTGATAAGAAGGATGAATGACGATATTAAGAAATTGAATGATGAACAATACGCTTATGGGTTTAAAGACGATGTTAAATCTGTTAGTTCAACTGGTATTGGATTAAATGAAGAAGTTGTCAAAACGATTTCTCGTCTTAAACACGAACCAGATTGGATGCTCGAATATCGTCTTAAATCTTTTAAAGCGTTCAAAGCGATGCCTTTACCAAATTTTGGTCCTGATCTTTCTTCATTAGACTTTGATTCTTATACTTATTTCATTAGAACGAGTGACAAAGAATCACATTCTTGGGAAGATGTTCCTATCACTATCAAACATACTTTTGATAGACTTGGCATTCCAGAAGCAGAACAAAAATTTCTAGCAGGTGTCAGCGCTCAATACGAATCTGAAGTCGTCTATCACAATATGCTTAGTGAAATAGATGAAAAAGGCGTCATTTTCTTATCGACAGACCAGGCTTTAAAAGTATGTCCTGAACTAGTAAAAAAATATTTTGGAACAATTGTTCCATATTCTGATAATAAATTCGCTGCACTCAATGGAGCAGTATGGTCTGGAGGATCATTTATTTATGTTCCTAAAGGTGTCAAATTGGAAAAACCATTGCAATCTTATTTCCGTATTAATCAAGAAAAAATGGGGCAATTTGAAAGAACGCTCATCATAGTGGATGAAGGAGCAGATGTGCATTATGTTGAAGGATGTACTGCACCTATTTATTCAAAAGAATCATTACACGCAGCAGTCGTTGAAATTTTCGTTCATAAAAATGCTAGATGCCGTTACTCGACAGTACAAAATTGGTCGCGCAATATCGTCAATCTCGTCACAAAAAGAGCTGTATGTTACGAAAACGCTCTTATGGAATGGATCGATGGTAACATCGGCAGCAGCGTTAATATGAAATACCCAGCTTGCATATTACGTGGTGAAGGTGCAAAAGGCACTTGTATTTCAATTGCTGTTGCAAGTAAGGGACAATATCAAGATGCTGGTGCTAGAATGATTCACGAAGCACCGCATACGAGTTCAACTATCATTAGTAAAACTATCGTTAAAAATGGTGGTGTTTCAAATTATCGTGGAACCGTAAGAATTTTAAATAGTGCCATAAACTCACGTGCTAGTGTTAATTGTGATACTTTAATATTGGATGATATTTCTAAATCTGATACTCTTCCAAAAAATGAACTTTTAAATAATAGCTCATATGTTGCTCACGAAGCCACCGTTTCAAAAATTGATGAGGAACAATTATTTTATCTCATGTCACGTGGTATTGACGAAGCTCACGCCAAAGAGATGATTGTCATGGGATTTATAGAACCATTTTCTAAAGAACTACCAATGGAGTACGCTGTTGAACTTAATCAACTTATCAAACTAGATATGGAAGGTAGTGTTGGATGATGAATGATAAATATGACATCATCGTCGTCGGTGGTGGGCATGCTGGCATTGAAGCATCTCTAGCTAGTGCGAGAATGGGGCTAAAAACTTTGCTTATTTCGCTTAATTTTAACAATGTAGCTAATATGCCTTGTAATCCATCTATTGGAGGAAGCGCTAAAGGTATCGTAGTTAGAGAAATCGATGCTCTAGGTGGAGAGATGGCTAAAAGTGCAGATGATCGATATATGCAGATGAAAATGCTCAATCGAGGTAAAGGACCTGGTGTTTGGGCGTTAAGGTCACAAAATGATCGTGCACTCTATCGAAAAATTATGCAGGATAAAATCGTTAAACAGTCTAATTTAACTTATCTAGATGGGGCTGTTACTGCTTTAATTCACGATGAAAACAGATGTTTGGGAGTTATTTTAAAAGACGGTTCATCTTTTTATGCAAAAGCGACAATTTTAGCGTTAGGCACGTACGCTAATAGTGAAATATTGGTAGGTCTTACTCGACATGAGGGTGGACCAGATGGTGAAAAAACTGTTAAGGAAATTAGCTCATCTTTGAAAGAAATGGGTCTTGAAATTATTCGTCTCAAGACAGGGACACCACCACGTATCAAAAGGTCATCAATCGATTTTAGCAAAGCTAAAATTGAATTAGGTAGTGATGAGCCTTTAGCATTTTCGTATGAAACGAATAAATTTATTCCTATAAATGAACAATATCCTTGTTATTTAATTTATACTAACGATAAGACACACGAAATCGTGCGAAATCATCTACATGAAACTGCTCTTTATAGCGGCAACGTGAAAGGTATAGGCCCGAGATATTGTCCTTCAATAGAAGCAAAAATCGTACAATTTCCAAAACACGAACGACATCAATTATTTTTAGAACCTGAAGGACACGATTTGACATCAATATATCTACAAGGATTTGCCACCTCGATGTGTAAAGAAGTGCAAGTAGATATGGTTCATAGTTTGCCAGGTTTAGAAAATGCAGAAATTTTAAAGTATGCATACGCAATTGAATACGATGCTTTATCTCCTCTGGAACTTAAGAAAACATTAGAGACCAAAAAATATGACGGATTATATATCGCTGGTCAAATTGCTGGTACATCAGGTTATGAAGAAGCTGCCGCTTTAGGACTTATGGCAGGTATAAACGCGAGTTTAAAGATAAAAGGGTTAAAACCTTTTATTTTACGACGTGATGAAGCATATATTGGTGTAATGATCGATGACTTAGTGACGAAAGGTATTAGTGAACCTTACCGCTTATTATCATCAAGAGCAGAATATCGTTTGCTTTTAAGACACGATAATGCTGATACGCGTCTAAGTGAATATGGTCATCAACTCGGCTTGATAAGCGACGAACGTTACAGCCATTTTAAAAATGAAGAAGCGAAAATAGCTAAGGCTTATGATTTCCTTTCTAAAATTCATTTCGGACCAAAAGATAATTGGATTAATGATTATCTTGAACAGTTGAATTACGAAAAATTAAATCATGGGGTTAACGCTTTAGAATTGATTAGAAGAGAAGGTGTTTCACTAATAAAAATTATTGAACAAATCCCATATATATCCTCTCTTGAACTTGATTCAATTAGTGTCGTTAAACTTGAAGTTAAAATTAAATATGAAGGATATCTTAAAAAACAAGAGCATGATGCGATTAAACTTAAAAAACTTGAAAGCGTCACATTACCTTATGATTTAGATTATTCAAATATTGATGGTTTAGCTCTTGAAGCAAGAGAAAAATTAGCAAAAATACGCCCTTTATCTATTGCACAAGCGAGCAGAATTTCAGGTATCAATCCTAGTGACATTAACACTCTTTTGATATATCTTAAAAAGAGAGGTTAACTATGGATTTTAAAATCATCAAAGAAATTTTACCTTATACTAGTGATGATGCGTTTCTTAAGTTAGAAGCTTTTTATCATTTATTAGTGAGTGAAAATCAAAAATATAATTTGACTTCTTTAATAAGTGAAGAAGAAGTGCTCATCAAACATTTTTATGATTCTTTATTTCCGTTCAAAGACTTGGATTTAACCGGGAAAAAAGTATTAGATATCGGAAGTGGTGCAGGATTTCCAATAGTTCCATTATGTTTGTTAAATAATCGCATGGTAGGTTATGCAATTGATTCTAATAACAAAAAAATATTCTTTCTTAATAAGGTTAAAAATGAACTTGGTATGGATAATTTACATATCATTAACGGTAGAGCAGAAATATTAGCGCATAAAACTTTTCGTGACTCATTTGATATCGTCACCGCACGTGCTTTTGCGCCTAGTACAATTGAATTAGAAATCTTAGCACCTTTTGTCAAAGTTGGTGGTGCCCTTATCGCATTAAAAAGTAAACACTATCTTGAAGAAAAAGAAGACATTTTAAGAGTTGCAAAAAAACTAAACTTAACTTTGGTTAATACTTCTAATTTTATTTTACCAAACAACATGGGCGAACGTTATGTTCTCACTTTTAAAAAACATCGTGAAAATAGCAAAATATATCCTCGTGAGTATTCTTTGATTAAAAATAAACCTTTGTAGTTTTTTTCACGACATTTTTATTCTATAATTTAAATATGAAGATTATCGCTATTGCTAATCAAAAAGGTGGAGTCGGTAAAACTACTACTGCCATTAATTTAAGTGCCTCTTTTGCTCATCTTGGTAAAAGAGTGCTTCTCATCGATATGGATCCACAGGGTAATTCTTCTCGCGGTGTCGGAATCGATATTACTCTTTTAAATCGTTCTATTTTTGATTGTTTAGCTTATGATTACGACGTCAATCGTATTATAAAAAAATCGACGATGAATGGTTTAGATTTGCTTCCTGCTAACATTAAATTAACTTCTTTAGAATCTTATCTACAAAGTAATGGCAAAAATGAACAACCTTATTTTCTTTTAAAAAACGTCTTGTCAAAAATTAAGAAAATATATGATTACATGATTATCGATTGTCCACCCTCTTTAGGTTTGCTCAGCATAAACGCTCTTGTAGCGTGTGATACTGTGATCATACCTGTACAATGCGAATATTTTGCTCTAGAGGCTGTCGCACAAGTGCTCGCAAGCATTTCTAAAATACAATCAGAATACAACCATAGTTTAGCAATTGAAGGGTTTCTGCTTACGATGTACGACGCACGTATTAGATTAGCAACAGAAGTGATGAGTCAAATTCGAGGCTTATTCAAAGAGAAAACATTCCTTACTCATATTCCTCGTAATGTGACATTGCCAGAAGCGAACGCTAGAGGCCTACCTTCCATTCTTTATCGACCCACTTCTCTTGGGTCTACTTCATATTTAAATTTAGCAAAGGAGATTTTAGATTATGAACAACAACAAAATCATTGACCAAGATTTGAAAGAATTAGTGAAAAAATTTGCTAAAAGCGATGTCATTCGCGACATGGAAAAGGAATATCAATCTAATTCTATCAAAGACATTGAAACGAAACTCATCGATGACAATGCATTCTTGAAGAAAGCAAAACTTAGTGAAACTCTTTTAAAGTCCATCGGCGAAACTTTGAAGAAAAATGGCTTTCGAACACCTCTTATCGTCAGAGGCAAAAAAGACCATTATGAAATAGTCTTAGGAAGAAAGAGATTACTAGCCGCTAAGATGCTTAAGATATCTCCTATTCCTTGTATCGTTTTAAATGTGAGTGATGAAGATCTTTTATTTACTTTACTAAGCGACATCAACGATCATAAAGAGAGAAATATTGTCGAAATGGCTCTTGTGCTCGATAAGATTATAAAAGAATATAATTACTCGCAAAATAATCTTGCCACTCTCATCCATATTTCTCGTCCTCAGGTGACAAACATCGTTCGTTTATTAACATTACCAGAACCTGTATTAAATGATTTAAGTTCCGGTAGATTGACCTACGGGCACGCTAAAGCTTTAGTTGCACTGCCAGAATCTATCATGCAAGACTTATTAAAAAGAATATATGCTGATAATTTAAGTGTTCACGATGTTGAGAAATTAGTTTATGCCTATAAGCATGATGTTAATGACGAAAAATTTAAGAAAAAAATTGATAGCAAATATCACTGTGATTCAAGCTATGCTAGATTACAAGTAACTTTTAAATTTAATAGTGAAAATGAAAGAGATAAATTCTTAGCTGAATTATTGCAAAATAAATCAAAAAAGAGGGCCCCTAGACCTAGGAAACCCTCATCTAAATAATAGGCAACAAACTCTTATTTAATTTCGATATATTTTTTCGAGGAAACTTTTTGTTCTTCTTTTGGAAGAGTAATGTTCAAAATGCCATCTTCTAACTTAGCTTCAATGTTCTTTTCGTCCATTTCACCGATGTAGAAAGAACGAGAATATTGACCAAAGTATCTTTCTTTACGCACATATTTGCGATGTTCTTTTTCATCACGATGTTCGTTCTTTGTACAAGAAATAGTTAGATAACCATCTTCATAAGACATTTTGACATCTTCTTTCTTAACGCCAGGAACTTCCATTTTTAAGATGTAGTGATCGTTAGTTTCTTCGATATCAGTTTTAAGCATCTCGCTATTTCTAGTAGAAGTAGGGAAGAAGTCCTCGAATAGATTATCGAATGGGAAGAGATAGTCATCATAGTGATGACGAAGTTGTGTTTCATATTTTGCCATAAATTTTAGCCTCCTTATTAGCACTCTTACTTTTTAAGTGCTAACTATATTATAGACCTAATATTAGCACTGTCAAGATTTAAGTGCTAAATATTTTAGAAAAATAATTCACTATGTGAATTAAAAATATTTGAATAAAAAATTTAATAAAAAAATTTAAAAAATCTTAAAATTTTGAGTATAGCGGTTTCTCTAATTCTATTATCTAATTTAGAAAATATGATCATAGTTGTTTTTCTAATTAATTTTTTATTGATTCTTTTTATTAACAATGGTTTATAATTAAATTACTTCAGGGCAGGATGAAATTTCCGACCGGCGGTATACCCCGCGAGCCAAAACGGCTGAACTTGCGTGATTCAAGTGGCGATTGTTATAGTCAAGATGAAAGAAGTACAATTTACTTTTTTCCTAGCCCTGGCTAGGAGTTTTTTATGTCAAAGACACACAACATCATTCTCTTCATGACGCGATCGGCAATATTTGGTGCTATTGCTACTATCTTATATGTCGTTCCTGGATTACAATTTAAAGTCCCTTTTGCACCATCATTTTTAGAAATACATTTGGATGAAATTCCATGTTTTATCGCTGGTTTTGCATACGGACCATTAGTGGGGGCGACGACTATATTAATAAAGACAATTATTAAATTACCTTTTACTTCCACCATGTGTGTAGGTGAAGCCACTGATCTTTTACTGTCTTTAGCTTTTATTTTACCAGCAATATTCATCTACAAATATCATCGCAAATTTAAATGGGCTTTATTCGGTTTATCAATTGGCTTAGTGTCACAATTATTATTCGCTCTTATATTAAATATTTATGTATCAGTTCCTTTTTATTGTTATTTATTCAATTTAGATTTATCTATGATTCAAGAACAATTTCCAATGGTCACTAATCTCGACTGGTCTTATGGTTTCTACATCGCTCTACCGTTTAATTTATTTAAAGATGCAATAGTTATAGTAGCCACTCTTCTCATTTATAAACTCATGCGAAAAACGATTGAAAAATTAGCAAACATTTATAATAAAAAGCATCATAAAATAGTTGAAGCAGAAGTTATAGATCAAAGTGAGCAAGAAAAAAAGAGCTAATTGCTCTTTTCTTTTTTGCAATATTTTGAAGAATTAACTATTCTTCTTCGATCGCGCCTACTGGGCACTGAGCGACGACATCGGCGATTGAGCCTTCGTCTTCTGCTGGGACATCGTTCGCTTTAGCTTTGCCATCATCATCGAATTCGAAGACGGATGGAAGTAAGCCTGTGCAGAGACCACAGCCGATGCAAGCATCCTTATTAACATGGACTTTTTTTGCCATAAACTTTCGTCCTCCTAGACGTAAGTAATTATAAAATATATGCAAATTTTGTCAAGAATGGTCTTTGTTGATGACTTGTTCTTTATTTTAAACTAAAATAAGTATTTAGAAGGTTACATATGACGAAAAGAACACGTAAAGAATTATTCCGTAAAAAAAGAGAAGCCATCGATTCTATGGACGATGACGATTTTGATACTGTGACAACTTTTCAGTCACCTAAATCTAGTGTTGATTTTGCAAAACAAAAAGAATTAAGCAATCTTATGTCTCATCCAGATTTAGGGCTCGATTATGAGGAACTTTATGATGATGGTAAAAAAGACCAAAATCTTAAATTATCTACTTTTTCATATATGCGAATGAAAAAGAGTATTCGTGTTTATTACATCATCGTCTGTATCATTTCTCTTGCGATTATCGGACTCATAATTGGCTTCGGTATTGCTCTTTTTAGATAATAGAGGAAGTTTGCTTTATGAATCATATTAGTATTGCTATTGATGGTCCTGCCGCAGCAGGTAAGTCGACTGTCGCTAAACGCGTCGCTGAAATTTTAGGTTTTACTTACATCGATACAGGGGCGATGTATCGCGCTTTTACAGTTCATGTTTTAAATAAAGGATTAGATCCGAAAGATGAAAAAGTTAGTTGTTCTCTCATCCCAGATGTCGATATTAAGTTGACTTCAGACAACAAAGTCTATTTAAATGGGGAAGATGTCACGCGTAGAATTAGAGAACCAGATGTCAATGCGAATGTTTCTTATATTGCGAGTTATAAAGATATTAGGCTAGCTTTAGTAGAACAACAACGCAAGATGGCTAAGAATGATAACGTCGTGATGGATGGGCGTGATATTGGTACATACGTTTTACCTGATGCAAGCGTGAAAATATTTCAAATCGCATCAGTCGAAACTAGGGCTATTCGTCGATACGAAGAAAACATGCAAAAAGGTATCCCTTGCACTTTAGAGGATATTGAGAATGACGTGCGTAAAAGAGATTATATTGATTCGCATAGAGATTTTGCTCCTCTTAAAGCTGCACCTGATAGCGTGCTCGTCGATACGTCGTTCATGAGCGTTGATGAAGTCGTCAATGCTGTATTAGAAATTGTCAAAAATAAGTGTGGTGATTTCAATGCATAAAGGTTACGTCGCTCTCGTCGGTTCACCTAATGTTGGTAAATCGACGATTTTTAATCGATTACTCGGTACAAGACTCGCTATCGTCGACGATATGCCTGGTGTTACTCGCGATAGGATGTATGGCAGATGTTCTTGGTTAGAACATGAATTTTATCTCATTGATACTGGTGGTATCGAAGTAAAAGATCGCCCTTTTCAAGAAGAAATTAGAATTCAAACTGAAATAGCGATGGAAGAAGCTGACGTCATCGTCTTTTTAGCGGATGGCAATTTAGGTGTGACAAAAGACGACATGCTAGTTTCTCGTCTATTACGCAAATTTAAGAAACCAATCATTCTTGCTGTCAATAAGGTAGACAATCGTAGTAAAGAGGCCAATTTAGATGATTTTTACGCTTTAGGACTAGGGGAACCACTTCTAGTGAGTGGAGTGCACGGCATCGGTATAGGCGATTTATTAGATAAAATCGTTTCTTATTTGCCTAAGAATATTGAAACGAATGAAGATGAAGGTAAAATATGTTTTACTCTCGTCGGTAGACCTAATGTTGGTAAATCTTCTTTAGCCAACGCGATCGTCGGCGAAGATAGGCTTATCACATCCAACATCGAAGGGACGACACGTGACGCTATTGATATAGATTTTAGACGTGATGAGAGAACGTATAAAATTATTGATACAGCCGGTCTTAAAAGACGTGGAAAAATTTATGAAGCTATTGATAAATATAGTGCCTTGCGGGCACTTAAGGCTATTGAAAGAAGTGATATCGTCCTTTTACTCATCGATGCATCGACTGGTATTATCGAGCAAGATAAGCATGTCATCGGCTACGCTATCGAGCAAGATAAAGCAATTATTATAGTTGTAAATAAGTGGGATTTAGTGGAGAAAAACACTAATACGATGCAAGAATTTGAAAAGAAAATTAGAAGAGAATTTAAGTTTTTAGACTACGCTCCAATAGTTTTCGTATCTGCTTTAAAAAAGCAAAGAATCAACACTATTTTTAAAGCAATTGATGTCGCTTATGATGGTTATGTTAGCCGTATTCAAACATCCTTGCTTAATAGCGTTATGGAAGATGCACAAATTATGAACGAAGCTCCAGATTTTAATGGTGGTCGTTTACGAATTTACTACGCTAATCAAGTTTCGATTAAACCTCCGACAATTGTTCTTTTTTGCAATGATCCAAATTATGTACACTTTTCTTATGAACGATATTTGAAAAATAAACTTCGCGAAACTTTTGTCTTCGATGGTTCGCCTATAAAACTTATCTTCAGGAGGAAGAGTCAATGAAAATTAGCATTTTTGGTCTTGGAACTTGGGGAACAGCTCTAGCGCAAGTTCTCATCGATAATGGACATGACGTTTTTTGTTGGACGTATGATGAAGGAGATGCGAATAACGTCAATTTAAAACACGAAAACACTCGTTACTTCCCTAACATTGTTCTACCTTCATCTTTGCGTGTGACAACTAATATTGATGAAGTGGTAAACTTTGGAGAGATTTTTCTTCTTTCTGTTCCTACTGTTGCGATGCGTTCAATATTGTCAAAAATTAAAAATAGTTTAAATCGTCAAGTCATTTTCTTAAATACCGCTAAAGGATTTGATCCAGAAGAGGATATTACTATTTCTAATTTGATTAGAGAAATCATTCCTTCATCTTTAAGAGGAGAACCATGTTCATTATTGGGACCAAGTCATGCAGAAGAAGTCATATTAAGACACATCACACTTATTTGTGCGGTATCGAATGATGAAGATAAAGCTCGCATTATTCAAAACATTTTTTCTAACGATTATTTTAGAGTCTATACCTTAAAAGATGAGATTGGTGCTGAATATCAAACAGCGATGAAAAACGCTATTGCGCTAGCGAGTGGTATGATCGAAGGTTTAAAACTTGGCGATAATGCACGTGCCGCATTAGTGACGCGCGGACTTGTTGAAATTGGTCTTGTAGCCAGCCACTTCGGTGCCAAAAAGGAAACGCTTTATGGTTTAACTGGCATAGGCGATTTAATGGTCACATGCTATTCTTATCATTCGCGTAATTTCGAAGCTGGTTTAAAAATTGGACGTGACGATGATGTAAAAGATTTTTTAAAGACGAATACAAAAACTGTTGAAGGTATTAGAACTGTTAAAGTGTTACATGAATTAGGAGAAAGACATCGTTTACGTCTACCAATAATTGAAGCGCTTTATCAAATTATCTACGAAGGAAAGAAACCGTCTATAATTTGTCGCTCTCTCATGCTTAGACCTCTCAAGAGTGAGGATTAATTTTTGTACTAATTCAAATGATGTGAGACTAAATTAAAGCATAAAAAATAGTCCTCGCTTATAATTAAGTTATCCAATACT
>CALVPP010000008.1 GCA_944351395.1 uncultured Bacilli bacterium | reverse complement strand
GCTTTAAATACGCTGAGATCCATCTATATCCATGAGTTTTATGTTTGTTATGAACCTCTTGAATAATCTTTAGATTATCTTCCCTTCTTTTTACCCATTCTGGCTTATTGATTTGTCTATTTTTCCATTTATAATATCCACTTCGATTTACATCCATGATTGAACATAGAAATTTAATTGGATATTTGTTAGACAAGAGTTCGATTATTTCGAATTCTTTCTGTTGATAATAACGTATTCTTTTCTTTGACCAACTCCTTTCACTGAGTAACCTTTTTTTAATCGTTCACACTCAACTTCCTTTTTGGCTAATTCGAGCCTTAACCTTTCAATTTCGGTAAGATTCTTTTTGGTATGTAATGCTGCATATGGGTTTCCCTTTTTATGTTTTCCAACTTTTGATGAAAACCCCTTAATGCCTTCATTTCTATAAGTTTCAACCCATGTCCACAATAGACTACGAGAAACACCATATTTTCTTGAAATGGAATATGACGATTCTTCACCATTGATTAATTTAAGAACAATTGATTCTTTCTCTTCAGGGGAACGCCTATTATTTTTAGTTCCTTTTGGTCTTCCCATAAAATTCCTCCTTTGCCAAATCATACTAAAAGAAAAAGTAGACCGCACTTTTTTACGTGTCTACTTTTATCTTACCGGTTCAGTTTAGCGCCTAGCTTTTTTATTTGTTAAATTGTCCAATCTGGATGTACTTCTTTCAGTTTAGCTTTTGCTTCGCTAAAGAGTATTTCCTCTGTCGCTTTTCTTGAAGTTAAGCATCGCTTCATTGCTTTATCTTTGCGATTGATACAATAGATAACTTCGCCATAAGAATCATCTAATAAACCAGCAATGAGCATATAAGCACGTAATGATTCCATGGAATTATCTTCGGCGAAGAAGCGCCTAGACTCCATCGTAGTGTTTTCTTCATAATAAACTTTCACTTCATCGATGGGTTTTGTGAGTAGAAGCATAAATAATTTTTGTGCTTCGACACGTCTAGCGGTCTTCATCGATACATTTTCTTTATGATTTAAAATGTTATCGATAATTTTAATAGCGTCATCATATTTTTTAGCACTAAGATATTGATAGACAGTAAGGAAGTTTACTTCAGCGGTATATGGTGTAATTTCATCAAAAACTTTCACTTCTATATTTTTGTTGCCTTTGCGTTCTTCGTCTTCAATACGTAGCATTTCGTTAAAAGCAACACGATTAATTGCCTTATTGCCTAACAAAGTCAAACGATATCCATCGTTTATATTGTCGAGTTGTGTCGGAACTATTTGATAGATGGCAATCATGCCCCCTACGGCTAGAATGATAATTGGAAAATAATTCCACTCTGTTTGGGGTGAGATGAAGACGAAAAGCAAGACACCGACGATAGCTTCTATGAGATATAACATAGTGCCTAAAAATAGGTATGGTTTGGGATTAGAATCTTCACTCTTGGGAACAATTTTTGTCTCTCCTACAAATCCATCATAACTTTGGAAACGGAATTTCCATTTGTTCTCGTTATTGCGATAAAAATTACACCAAAGAATATTAACTGATGTGATGTTATATTTGCCAAGTTTAGCACCAATAACATGTCCTAATTCAAAGATGATAGCGTTGAATATGACGCCTCCTAAAATAGCCCCTAAAACGAATCCAATACCAACGCCAATTTCAACGTGATAATATTCAAAAGCAGGTCTTATAATACATAGACCGATGACGATGGCAACTACGATCATGAGAGCGTAGACGAGCAAGGACGCTAATTCATTTTTTTTCATAAATCTTTTTCTCCTTAAGATGAACTGATGCGCTCATCACACGTGTAGCAGACAAAGTATCTTAAGAACGTTATTACATTATAAAGTAACTTTTTAAAATAAGGTAGCCATTAGAATGTGTTTTGTTTTGAAATTCTATTTTCGCATGGGTTTTGCCTGTAAAAATTAAAATAAATAACTTAATGTGTATAATATTTCGTCTATTTTTTCTTTGGTGAACAAAAGATGAATGGCTTCTATTTTTTTAGTTAGTCTAGTGTCTCTTAAGCACAGAAGATAAACGCTAGATAGGGCACCACTTAAATATTTAGCTAGAATTAATCTTTCTTCTATTTTTAAGTTTGGGTATGACGACTGCAATATTTTTGTGAAAAAATAAGAGCTAGAAGAGATGATAAATTGTTCTAATTCCACTACTAGTGCACTATCAAGAATTGCTTTAAATAATTGTTCGTTGGCTTTTCTATAATTTTCTATGACGTTGATGAAAGCTTTTACGCTCACTTTATCATCCAATTCTTTTTTTAAATCGTCGATAAGAATACAAGCCAATAAATCATTTAAATCACGAAAATGATAATAGAATGATTGTTTAGTCTTATGGATGATGTTCGATAATGATAAAGGTGAAATTTCATCCAGTTTATCTTTTAGTAACGCTTGTTTAAAAGCTTCCTTATATAGTTCTTCTGTTTTCATAATTTCGCTAATTCGATAGCAACGTTCGCTCCTAATTTGGCATTATTTTCTACGAGGGCAATATTAGCTTCTAAAGATTCACCGTGCGTTAATTCGACGATTTCTTTTAATAAAAATGGTGTCTCTTCTTTACCTTTAATGCCTAAAGATTTCATTTTTGCAATAGCTTTATTAATCGTCTCTTCCATCATTGAATGATTCAAAGAATATTGTTCCGGAATAGGATTAGTCACCAAAATACCGTTTTCTAATTTGAGCTCATCTTTTGCTTTAATTACTTTAGCTATTTCTAAAGGGGAATTGACATTATATTCTAACTTAATGTTAGAAGATCTTGTATAAAAACAAGGTAACGTATCAGTTTTATAACCTAATACTAAAACGCCCTTAGTCTCTAAATATTCCATCGTTAAATCGATATCTAAAATAGCTTTTGGACCAGCACAAACAACAGTGATAGGGGTTTTTGATAATTCATCTAAATCAGCACTAATATCGAAAGTTTCTGTCGCTCCGCGATGCACTCCACCAATTCCGCCTGTAACAAAAACTTTTATACCTGCGAGGTTGGCTAAAATCATCGTTGCCGCTACAGTAGTTGCGCCCCACAATTTATTTGCTTTCACATAAGGTAAATCCCTTCTCGAGACTTTTAAAATTCCTTTTCTTTTACCAAACTGTTCAATTTCTTCTGGATTCATGCCAATTATTGGTTCACCATCGATAATGCCAATCGTCGCTGGGACCGCACCTTCTCGACGTATGATATCTTCCACCGCTAGTGCAACTTCGACGTTGCGAGGATATGGCATGCCGTGCGATATAATTGTAGATTCTAAAGCGACGACAGGTCGATTTTCTTTTAAGGCTTTTAAAACATCATCATTAATTTTCATATTGTTTTGTCCTCTTACTTCTTCTAATTTTTATGTTATGGAATAACAAATCTAATATGACATAAAATACTGCACCGGATAAAGAGATGAATAATAAGATGAGATATGAACGCCAATCGAAATCAATAAATGAGGTATTAAGCAGATCCCAATTCATCCAACTAATCGTAAATACTGCTAGAGTTGCAACGATACAAATAGAAACAAAAAGTACAATTCTATAAAGATTAAATGGGATACATCTTCTAAACAAATAGACAGCGCTTATAAAAGTCATATACATCGTCGATATCGTAAGCGCAATAGATTCGTTGGCAGATAAACCGCTACTTACGACATTAAAAGCGTCTAATAGATTAAACAAATAAATAATAGTTACGCCAGAAGCGATAGCGATTGCTCCAGGGAAAGCGTTTCTTAATGTATTCTTAGTAAACGCACCAGAAATAGGATGTGTGTTGGTTTGTAGGGCTAAGAAGAAACTAGCTATACCAATTGTTAAAAATTCCCACACGTAAAAATTGTTAGTTTTGAAAGGGAACATTATATCAACGCCCTCGACAGAAATCGTAGCTAAAGAAGCAACTGTAAAAATAAAAGTTATAAACATAGCAAAGAAAGTTTTTACTAAAAATAGGGAGTTGGTAGATTGCAAATTATTGATAACTTGTCGCCCTTGTTCCACGACAGAAGATAATGAGGCAAAATTAGAATCGAGCATAACGAAATGCGAGGCTTTTTTAGCCGCATCAGCACCATTAGCCATAGCGATGGAACAATCGCTAGACTTTAATGCTAAAATATCGTTAACGCCATCACCGACCATAGCGACGACATGTTTTTCTTCTCTTAACGCTTTTATAATAGCTTCTTTTTGCTCAGGGCTAACACGAGCAAATACAACATAATCGTTAGCAATTTTCTTCACGTCATCAATACTCATATTTTCTAAAGAGATGGCTTTTTCAGCGTTTTTTAATCCTACTCTCTTTGCTACTTCACGAGCGGTATTAACGTTATCGCCACTTATAACACGAACATTGACACCGTTAGAGGCATACCATTCTAAAGTTGCTTTTGCGTCGTCTTTTATATGATCTACTAAAACAATAATCGCTAAAGGGGTGAATATCTCGTCCTTTATATTCTCGTGTTTATCAATCATTTTATCACTCTTAGCAAAAAGTAATACACGATAACCCTTGCTAGTTTCTTCATCTACATATCTCTTAATAGTTTCACTATCTTTTGTTTGGATGAATTCTGGTGCACCTAAAACGTATGTTTTTTTATCGATAATTGCAAAGCTCGTCTTAAATTCACTACTAAAAGGGGTGTATTTATAGCTGTTAATTTTTTCGTATTTTTTAAAATGTTCTTGTAAGGCAATACCTGTGAAGTTAGGGTGTTCGTCTAAATGCACGTAAGACGCTAAGATTTCTAATCCGTCTTTGTATTCTTTTGACGTTATTATGTCTTTAACTTCCATTTTCCCGTCGGTTAATGTACCTGTTTTATCGATACACAAGGTATCAATTCTAGCGAGCATTTCGATACCGTATAATTCTTGTACTAGGGTTCTTTTCTTCGCTAGTCTAATAACACCTACTGCTAAAGTTAAAGAAGTTAACAAATACATGCCAGAAGGTATCATCGCAACGAGCGATCCGGCAGTCGTACCTACGCTTTCTTTAAAAGCTGTAAAGTCTTTATATTCGCCTCTAAAGTAGTTAGTGACAATCATCAATAAGCCTAGCGAGAGCACTATAATTGCAATAATTCTAAATAATATTTGTAAGGACTTTAAAATTTCAGACTTTGGTCTTCTAAATTCATGTGATTTTCTTTCTAAATCTGTCGCATAATTTGCGTCTTTTACTCTTTCTACTCTGGCATAACAATCTCCACTTCTTATGTATGAACCAGCAAATAAGAGATCTTCTGCTTTCTTCTCAAGGGCTTTTGATTCGCCTGTGAGTAATGACTCATCGACAGTAACTCTTCCTTCTATAATTTTGCAATCGCATGGTATTTGTAGTCCGCTTGAAAGAATAATTATATCGTCTAAGACGATATCATCAACATTAATCGTCGTTTTAATTCCATTTCTTATCACTTCGATATTGGGACTAATAACTATTTTTAATTTATCGACCAAACGTCTTGCTTTAATATCTTGAAAAAGACCTATCGCCATATTACAAAACAAGATGACGAGGAAAAATAACGAGGAGTAATTAGCGGTATATATGAGCAGTGCCGCGATGACGAACAATAAAATATTAAAAAAGGTAAAAACGTTGTCTAAAAGAATACGCGGATAAGATTTGGTGCTAGCCTTCTTCGTCTTATTAGTTAATCTTTGTTCTTTTCGAATATTAATTTCTTCATCGTTTAAACCTGTATCTAACGATTTATTAAATCTTTCAACAGATTCAATTTGCTGAATGGTAGATATTTTTTGTTTTTTTGTAAGAAAATTCATATATTTAATATCATTATACAAAATTTTAATCGCTACGTAACGCCTCAACAGGGTCTTTTTTCGCAGCGATGAAAGATGGAATAAGACCTGAGATGATATTTAAAATGATAGAAACCGCGACGAGAATAAGTCCATATTGCCAAGGCAGGAAAGCGATATTACCAATATATGTCTCTGTGTATAAAGAATTCACAATTGCGTTTATTGGAAAACAAAGTAGTGCCGCCACAACGACACCAAAGACACCACTAACTGCACCGATGATAAAATTTTCCGATTGGAAAAGGCGAGAAACATCTTTCTTTCTCGCTCCAATAGCTCTTAAGATACCTATTTCTTTGGTTCTTTCTAAAACGGAAGTATAGGTAATAATTGCAGTCATGACACAAGAGACGAGTAATGCACTGCTGGCAAAAGCAATCAAGACGATAGAAATTAGATTAATCATGATACCGAGAGCGTTAGTAATTTCGCCTATCGTATCAGTATAAAGAATTTGTTCATCCTCTGGCTTCCCTTCGTTCCATGCATCTAGATAAGTTAGTATTTGTTCTTTATCGTCGAGACTATTTGGAAAAATGACAATAGATGTCACTAATGAATAAGCGAGATAATTTGCTAAGAGGCTAAGATAAGTATCTGCATGCGTTCCATATTCATTAGATAAGTCGCTTGAATATTTTCTACCTAAAGTAAGATATTCACTCACACCAACACTAGTAAGAGGTGTTGTGCTTGGTGTCTTAATATCACCTGGATCAAAGAAATAAAATGCACGATTAATAATGTCGTAAATGTTCGTATAATCTCTAAACACTTCAAGCGAAGGATCTTGAGGTACATAAGTAGGGTCAGTAATCATTTTTAAAAGTTCTGCTTGGGCAGAAGGTGATTGTAAAACAGAATCAACGGCCCAGTTTTTATCATATAATGATGTGGAAATATCTGATACTCTATTTGCGTTAAATATGTCTTCTTTTAAGCCACTTAGATAACCAATACTTGGTTGCATAATATCGATATAAGAATTTTCTTTTACGCGGATTATGCCGCTTAAAGTAAGTTTTCTACCTTTCGAACTATCGTTCCAGTATGTATTTCTTGCATTAGAATCATCTTCAAAATTAGGCGCTTCATAACGATCAATTTCTATAGTTTGTACTTCACCATGTAAATCAGTGTAGGTCCCTTGACCAATATACTTATTTGTGTAGATATCACTATTTGGAAATACTTTAAATTCGTGCCCCACCAATTCATCAAACGATATGTATTCGCGATAATCCGTCGCATCGATAAGACCTAAATTAATTAACGCATCACGATATACTCTATTATATGAATCGACGATCAAAACGACCTCGTCATCCGTTTGAGGAAACTCCCCTGCAAGTACATCATATAGCGATAAAGTATATTCTTCATCACCATATAATTCATGCCATACGGTAGTGGGTAAAGCGGTGATAGATGATACAACTTCACTACTAAACGAACCTGTCGAACCATTTTCATCCACTTTGACGATATTACCATTAGGTGTTTTGCTTAATAAATTCATCGAAAGCCCGGTTTGATTAAACAAAATTGAACCAGCTAAGCCATCTTCTTTTAATTGTTCTACATATTCTATGTACTCTTGCGTAAAAGTGTTGTAATGGTAATCATAAACGGTCGTTGAACTAGAAGAATATGAAATTATAGTGTCATCACTAGGGAATCTTTCATAAATATCTGCATTTTCATCGACTGAAACAGTTGCACGAGCGATGCTTATCGGTAAAGAATTAGCGGTCGTCGTTTCGACGTTAGAAACGTAAGCACTAAAGCCACTAGAAAGAGCGAGCACTAATGCTACTCCGATAATTCCAAAGGAACCTGCGACGGCAGTAAGAATCGTTCTTCCTTTTTTGGTGAATATGTTTTTAGCGCTAATGCAACTAGCGGTAAAAAATGACATAGAAGATTTTTTATTGTTTTGAGAGATATTATTATCTTTTGTTTCTTCTTCTCCGCTTTCATCGTTTTTTACTTCATCACTTATGACGCTACCATCTTTAAGTCTAATGGTTCTCGTTGAATATTTATTAGCAATTTCAACGTTATGAGTGACCATAATGACAAGTTTGTTCTTAGATATATTTTTTAGAATATCCATCACTTGAACTGATGTGATACTATCTAAAGCACCAGTTGGTTCATCTGCTAAAATTATATCTGGGTTATTAACTAATGATCTTGCAATTGCGACTCTTTGCATCTGACCACCTGATAACGTATTAGGTTTCTTCTTGGCTTCTTTTTCTAACCCGACGATTTTTAATACTTCTAAAGCGCGTTTTTTTCTTTCTTCTTTAGCGACTCCAGTTAAAGTAAGCGCTAATTCGACATTTTCTAAAACGCTTAAATGAGGAATAAGATTATAATGTTGAAAGACAAAACCGATGCGTTTATTGCGATAATCATCCCAGTCTGCATCTTTATAGATTTTCGTAGAAACGCCATTGATGATGAGATCACCTTCTGTATAATGATCTAAACCGCCTATGATATTGAGTAAGGTTGTTTTACCACAACCAGAAGGACCTAAAATTGTAACAAAGCCGCTGTTACTAAAAGTAATATTTATATCGTGTAGAGCTCTATATGGCTCTTTATTGATGTAATAATCTTTCACGATGTGTTTAAGTTCTAACATGTGTTTTTACCTTTTAAAAAGTGAGCAAAAAACATAATATAGTTTTTTTAACAAAAGTTAAAGTAAATACATTATACGTTTTAAAATATTTTATTTCTTTAAGCAATGTGTCTATTAAATATTAGGAAATGGGAATATATTCTCACTAGATAATGAATTTAAATCATCCTTAACCGAGTAAGACGCATCGTATATGAATTGCGAGGTGATGTCTTTTTCTTCACCATCAACTAAAGGAAGATAATAAACTGTTTCTTCTTCATAAATGTCAATTAGGACACCATCATCCACTACTGCATGAAACTCAAAAAGAAATCCAGATTGATTCGTATCTTTTGGAGATTGATCAATGACGATATCGATTGAAAGAGTTCCATTTGTTATATTGCCTGATAATTGTACTGGCACATTCATCTCTTCTGCATTAGCGATCATGTGCTCAGCTCTATCAACATAGGTTGAATTATCGACAAAAATAAGTGTACTTTCATAAACGAGGTCACTATAAGTTTTTGAAGTATGTGTTAAAGATTCTTCTTCGCGTTGTTCGAACATGTAGATCAAATCGTTTGTCATGTCTCTATTAATTTGAGTGTGCGTATTAACATCAAAATCTTCGTGCACTAGATTATCTTCGTTAGACACAAATTTAAAGCCAACTTCATGATTATAGCTATCTAAAAGAAGCAAGGTGTTATCTTCGTTTTGATAACGTGAAATCGTTTTTTCGCTTTCGTTAGAGTAATTATTTATAGAATAGGGATTATCATCAATAGGAATGTTTTTATCTATCTCTTTAATGGTGGCAAAATTTATCACTTCGTCGTTTGTCGACAAGATATCTAACAATTCCAAAACGCTCTTTTCATCTAAACTTGTGATGTTGCCTAAAGAAGCAATTTTATCTTGAAGAGTGGTATCGAAATCAAATTTAAAATATTCGTCATGGACGATGGGTGGATCGGGCGGAATAAAAGGATCGTCTTCGGGTCCTTTACAACCGCTTAAAATTAATGAACATATTAATAACGCAAGTAATGATAGTTTCCTCATAACTTTAATATCATATCATATTTATCGATATTAAATAAAATTTAATGCGACACGTTTTGCGCAAAGGATTGTTTTTAAAACCAAAAATCCAGGTAAAACACCTTTAAATACGCTATTTTGTCATCCTTTTATTCTTAAAGAATTTCTTGATAACACTTTGACACTCTTCTTCTAAAACCCCACCTTTAATGGTAGGTCTATGATTGATGTTTGGCACATCAAATAAATTATATGAGCTGCCTAGTGCACCACCTTTAATATCTTTTGCTCCATAAACTATGCGATCGATCCTAGACCATAATATTGCACCAGCGCACATGGAACAAGGCTCTATTGTGATATAAATTGTCGTTCCGGGGAGCCTCCATGATGCAAGTTTTTTATTAGCTTTCGTGATTGCAATAATTTCTGCGTGCGAGCAAGTTCTTTGTTTACTTTCTCTTAAATTATGTCCTTTGGCTATGACTTGACCGTCTTTAACGATGACTGCTCCGACAGGCACTTCATCTTTTAATAAGGCTTTTTTAGCTTCTTTTAAAGCGAGTTGCATGTAGTAAATATCTTCTTCTATCATAATCGTTTTTATATAAAGTCAAACCACCGCGCATAGAGAGATTACTTAAGGCTGCTATATTCCTATCCTGACCTGGTTCATAGCCCCTCTATCGCGATGGCGAGTATCATTATACAATAAGTTATTAAAAAATTATAGATGAAAGAAAAACCACGTTTCCGTGGTTATCTTAATTATATTAAGAACTAGTTCTTATTTTTTCTTTGGATAAATGAATTCTTGTCCTCCCATGAAAGGTCGCAATACTTCAGGGATTTTTACTGATCCATCCTCTTGTTGATATTGTTCCAAAATCGCTGGAAAGACACGTGAAGTAGCTAAACCAGAACCATTAAGTGTATGCATAAACTTATTTTGTCCGGTCGTTTTATCTTTATAACGCATTTTACCGCGTCTAGCTTGATAATCGCGTGCGTTAGAAACGCTACTAACTTCTTTATAAATATCTAGGCTTGGGAAATACACCTCAATATCATAGGTGCGAGCCATAGAAGCGCTACAATCAGCAGCAGCCAATTTAGATATACGATAATGAAGACCTAGTTTATCCATGAGTGATTTTGCTTTGTTCAACAATTCAATAAATGCAGCGTCGCTCCCATCTTCCGTCGTATATTGAACCATTTCAACTTTGTTGAATTGATAACCTCTAATCGTCCCTCTTTCCACTGACCTATAAGATCCTGCTTCTTTTCTAAAACACGGTGTATAGGCAAAGAATTTTTTAGGTAAATCTTCTTCTTTTAAAATTTCGTTACGATAAAAATTCACCAAAGATGTTTCAGCGGTAGGAAGAAGAAATTTATGAGGTTCGACATTTTCCACTAAGAAGACATCGTTTTGAAATTTAGGAAATTGACCAGATACAAGACCGCTTTCAAGATTTAATAGTAATGGAGATAAAATGAATTGATAACCATCCTTCAGATGCTCTTGAATGAAGAAATTAAGTAAAGCCCATTCAAGTTTAGCGCCATCACCTGTATAGAACCAATTGCCATGACCCGCCACTTTAACACCTCTTTCATAATCGATAAGGCCGAGGTTTTCTTCTAATGTGACATGATCTAAAACTTTAAAATTAAATGATGGTTTCACACCTCTTGTTTCGATGACTTGGTTATTTTCTTTTTCACCCGGCAACAAATCGTCGTCCGGAACGTTTGGTAAGACGATTAAAAAATTATAAATATCTTTTTCAACTTGTTCTAATTCAAGTTTTTTGTTTTCGATTAATGTTTTCAATTCATTAACTTGTTTTTTAATCTCTTCTTTTTTTATAGGATCGTCTTTATATTTAGGAAATTCTTTCGATAATCTATTTTGTGTCGCTTGATTCTCTTCAATTTCTCTAAGTAAAGCACGTCTATGGTCGTCATATTTTATAACGACGCTCATGTCGACTTGACATTCTTTTTTAAGAAGAGCTTCTTCAAAATATTTAGGATTCTCACGAATCTTATTCAAATCTAGCATAATCCTAATCCTTCTTTCTATTCGCCAAAAGGCGATTATATTGTTTTTTTAAGAAACTACCTAATTGCTCTAGTGTTTGTTTTGTGGCTATTTCGTATGCTTTTTCAACAGTGGGAGGTATTTCACCATCGAGGTATTTTGTCAATAAATTTATTAGTTCTATACCTGAAATTGCTACATAACCTGTTTCTTTATCGATCACTTCATCCTTAAAAACAGTTTTATTTAAAGCGAATATTTGAGTCTTAGACGCCATCGCGTCCATAAGGGTAACTACACCAGCCATCGTGTAGCCTGGTAAGATGTAAGCTTTAGCATTAATCATGCCTGAACGATAAATATCATCTGGAACTAAGGAACTAAAATAAGCGTTTTTAGATTTTCTTCTAATCGCTCTTTTGCACACTCTTGGCAAGGTGAACCAATTTTTTTGTTTCCCGAAGAAATAAAAATCAACTTGTGGGAATCTTTTAGCTACTTGTAAAAATGTTTCAATAGCGTCGATGTTATCGTATTCACCTGTACAAATGATAAGCTCATTATTTGGTTCGCGTTGAAAATAGCGCCAGAACAATTCTTTCTCTACATCTTTATCAAGATTAAATCTTGATTTATTAACTGCACAACTAGAAATCTCTATCGGCACTTCTATTCCTTCGCTAATTAGAAAATTTTTACATCCTGGCGTAGGTACAAGGATGAGACTTGCATAAGATAGTGCTTTAATTGCTTGTGGGGTCAGATGAGCAATACCTGTTTTTTTATCAACAAAACGAGCTTTTGGATCTCCTTCTGTATAAAGAGCGCTATAGACGACGGGTATACCTTTGTCGTTCGCAGCTTCAGCAATTTCTACATCTTCAGGTGAGACTAAATGCACGATATCGGATGTATCGTTTGGTTCTAAAGCATATTCTACTTCCGAGCGATTTAAAGCGCCGGCGATAGTTTTTCTTAATCTGTCACCTTCGAAATTTGCTTTATGTTTTTCGCTCGAGAAGTAGACTAATACTTTCATAATTCTCCTTTATTCTTCGGAATTTACCGCATTTTCTGCAGTTGTTGCTCCGTTTTCAGAAGCTTCAACAACTTCTTCTTCATCGTCTTCATGAGGGACGATTGCTACGCTAGAAACTTTTCTCTTGTTATCTAGTTGGATGATGCGAACACCTTGGGTGTTACGAGAAGCAATACGCACTTGCTCTAATGGTGTACGAATGACAACGCCATTATCGGTGATGACCATGAGGTCTTCGTCTCCTTTTACCATTGCGACGGTGACGATATTTCCTACTTTATCTGTGGTCTTTAAAGTCTTTACACCTTTCGTGCCGCGGTTCGTCATGCGATATTCTTCGAATGGAGACATTTTACCATATCCATTCACAGAAAGGGCAAGAACTAAATTACCTTCTTCACTTGTTATAGCGCCAATACATTCTCCACCATCGGTATTCATAGCTTTAACACCGCTTGCTGTACGACCCATCGCACGAGCATCGTTTTCGTTAAATTTCACCATTTTGCCTAAACTAGATGCAATACCAATAATAGCGTTACCAGATGTGTGTTTAACATCTAATAACATATCATCATCTCTTAAAGAGATGGCGATTTTACCATTTTGTCTGATGGATAAGAATTCTTCGATCTTTGTACGTTTGATGAGACCTTTCTTGGTGATGAATGTCAAATACGATCCTTCACCATAATGATCGAGCGAAATAATAGCGATAACTTTTTCACCTTCATCCAAATTGATGAGATTTTGAATTGGTAGTCCTTTTGATTCTCTACTAGCGGCAGGGATTTGATGTGCACGCATACGATACACCTTACCTAAAGTCGTAAAGAACAATAAGTCAGTGTGGGTAATCGTATAGACTAGAATCTTAACTGCGTCGTTATCGTGTGTACGCGTTCCTCTAATACCTTTACCGCCTCTATTTTGCGCATGGAAGGTATCAACGCCAAGACGTTTCACGTAACCAGTTTGCGTGAGTGTTATGACGATATTTTCTACTGGGATGAGATCTTCGTCTTCGATTGTTGATAAAGCATCGCTAATCTCTGTCTTACGAGCGTCGTTATAACGATGTTTAATTTCTTCTAGTTCATCTAAAACAACACCTTGCAATTTAAGTCTATCGCTCAATAGGTCACGATAATAAGCAATGCTCTTCTCAAGTTCAATACGTTCTTGTTTTAATTTTTCTATTTCAATACCAGATAATCTTCTTAACGGTAAAGCCAAAATCGCTTGCGTCTGAGCTTCGCTTAAATTAAATCTTTCCATGAGTGTTCTAGCACTAGATTCAGCATTTGGTGAAGCGACGATAATGTCCACTACTTCTTTAATGTTTTCTCTTGCGAGCAAGAGACCTACCACGATGTGATCTCTTTGT
This sequence comes from uncultured Bacilli bacterium, assembly GCA_944351395.1. Lineage (GTDB taxonomy): Bacteria > Bacillota_I > Bacilli_A > RFN20 > CAG-826 > CALVUG01. Next base: position 22,087 of record CALVPP010000008.1, on the reverse strand, counting down.
TCGGCTTTTTTAAGTCTATATCTCGTCCTTCTTTCAATGACTTCGATTTGGAAGTTAAGATATTCATTAAGTAAATCTTTAATACCTAAAATTCTAGGAGCGTTGTTCACTAAACAAAGGTTGATGATGCCATAAGATACTTGTAGTTGTGTATTTTTGTATAGTTGGTTCAACAAAACTTCAGGAATGATATCTTTTCTTACTTCAATGACTACTCTTATACCTTCGTGGTTAGATTCATCTCTAATATCAGTAATACCTTCAATGATTTTGTTCTTAACAAGATCAGCAATTTTTTCAATCATTGCCGCTTTGTTAACTTGGTAAGGAATTTCTGTAACAATAATTGATTTTTTACCATTCGCGTGTTCTTCAATATCACATTTCGAACGAATAGTAATTGTTCCTTGTCCTGTTTCGTAAGCTTGCTTTATGCCGCTTCTTCCTAAGATGATACCGCCAGTTGGGAAATCTGGACCGTGGATGTAATTAGCCATCAACTCCTCAACACTAATATCGTGGTTTAGAGCAATAGCTCTAATTGCGTCAATAGTCTCTCCTAAATTGTGTGGCGGCATATTCGTTGCCATACCGACAGCGATACCAGAAGATCCATTGATGACGAGGTTAGGAATTCTGCTTGGTAAAATGACAGGTTCTCTTTCAGTACCGTCGTAGTTATCGACGAAATCAATAGTGTCGTCGTCAATATCTCTAACCATTTCTAAAGATAGTTTTGACATTCTTGCTTCTGTGTAACGCATAGCTGCTGCTTCATCTCCATCGACAGAGCCAAAGTTACCATGACCGTCGACAAGTGTATATCGCATGGAGAAGGATTGTGCTAAACGTACTAGCGTCGAATATATAGCAGCGTCGCCGTGTGGGTGATATTTACCCATGACGTCACCGACGATACGAGCACATTTTTTATATGGTTTATCTGGGGTGATGCCGGATTCATTCATACCAAAAATGATGCGTCTATGGACTGGCTTTAAACCATCCCTAACGTCTGGAAGTGCACGGGCGACAATGACGCTCATCGCATAATCTAAGAATGAGCTTCGCACCTCGTTAGCGATGTCGACATCGACAAGCCCTGGCACAATGCCGCTTGAGGTGTCGCCGTTTTCATTTCCACCTTCGGTGGTAACGTCTTTTTCTTCTTGTTGTTCCTCATTTTCTTCTTCAGTATCGAGGACATTATCTTCTTCTAATAACATTTTCCTTTACCACCTTTCTATTAAGCATCCAAATTCTTCACGAATTGGGCGTTTTTATGAATGAATTCTTTTCTTGGTTCGACGTTGTCCCCCATAAGATCGGTGAACGCTTGTTCGGCGTCAATACCGTCTTGGATGTTTACCCTTAACATCTTTCTAATCTCGGGGTCCATCGTCGTTTCTTTAAGTTGTTCAGGATTCATTTCACCTAGACCTTTATAACGTTGGATAGCGTATCCTGGTTTGAGATTTAATTGTTTTTTAATGACTTCAAGTTGTTGATCGCTATATGCATAGTATGGCTTACCGTGATACTCAACTTTATATAGAGGAGGTTGAGCAATATAGACGTAACCGTTTTCTAGTAATGGGCGCATAAAACGATAGAAGAAAGTAAGTAACAAAATACGAATGTGGCTACCATCGACGTCAGCATCAGTCATGATGATAATTTTATGATATCTAATCTTGCTAATGTCGAATTCTGGAGAAATTCCACCGCCAATCGCGGTTATAATGTTACCAATTTCGGCATTATTGAATATTTTTTGAACGTTTGTTTTTTCGACATTTAAGATTTTACCGCGTAACGGAAGAATAGCTTGTGTACGTCTATTACGGCCATCTTTCGCACTACCGCCAGCGGAGTTACCCTCAACTATGAAGAGTTCGCATTCTTCAGGATTTTTTGAAGAACAATCAGCAAGTTTACCAGGTAATGTTGTTAGTTCTAACGAACCTTTTCTACGCACTTGCTCTCTTGCGGTTCTAGCGGCGAGTCTAGCGTTCGCAGCGGATAGAACTTTTGCGACGATAAGGCGTGCTAGTTTGGGATTTTCTAAAAGGAAACGATTGAATTGTTCACCAACGATACCGCTGACAATTTTACGTACTTCAGAGTTACCTAATTTGGTCTTAGTTTGTCCTTCGTATTGTGGATTTGGGTGTCTAACCGAGATGATAGCGGTAAGGCCTTCTCTGACGTCGTCTGCAGTCAAACTCTCTTCGTTATCTTTTAAGAACTTGTTTTCTCTTGCGTAGTTATTGACAACACGTGTAATAGCGAGTCTAAACCCTTCTTCATGTGTACCACCTTCGTGTGTATTTACGTTATTACAGAAAGAGAAGACGTTCGCGCTATAACCATCGTTATATTGCATAGCAATTTCGGCATATATATAACCTTTTTCACCACCACCGATATCGACTTGTTCGCGTCCTTCACAATATATGACATCATCAAATAATAACGTCTTGTTTTTATTGATGTAGGCGACGTATTCTTTGATACCACCATTATAATGGAACACTTCTTCGATAGGCTCTTCGCCTCTTTCGTCACGAACGACAATTCTTACGCCTTTATTGAGATAGGCTGTTTGCCTTAGGTGATCTCGAATGGTTTCGTAATTAAATTCTGTGGTTTCAGTGAAGATTGTTGCGTCTGGTTTAAATACGACTGTCGTACCAGATTTCGTCGTATCGCCGACGCGATGTAAATGAACGTCGACGTGACCGCCATCTTTAAATCTTGTGAAATATTCTCCACCATCTTTATAAACGGTAACTTCTAGCCAAACAGATAAGGCGTTTACGACAGAAGCACCGACACCGTGTAAGCCACCGGATACTTTGTATCCGCCGCCAGCGCCAAATTTACCGCCGGCATGTAAAATGGTAAAGACGGTTTCGACACCAGATAAGCCACTCTTAGACACTGTATCAACAGGAATGCCGCGACCATCGTCTTCAACTCTGATGACGTTGTCTTTTAAAATTGACACATGTATGTTTTTACAATAGCCTGCTAGTGCTTCATCGACAGCGTTATCGACAATTTCCCACACGAGGTGGTGTAGACCTGGTGAAGCCGTTGTAGCGATGTACATACCTGGTCTTTTGCGGACGGCTTCTAAACCTTCTAAAACTTGAATGTTTGTCGCGGTGTAGCTCGCATCTGCTTTTTCATCTGCCAGTTCCGCTTCTTTGACTTGGTCGATTGACATTTCATTTTCTTTCTTTTCTTCTTCCATTTAGATTTACCTCCTTCTCGTTATTTAGTTAAATCGATTATGTGAACCGCATCATCTTTCTTTTTGAGATGGGTAGCGGTGATGAAGACTTGATCAATTGTTTTTAGATAAGTTAATAACTTATCTTTGTGCACGTCGTCTAACTCTGATAACACATCATCTAGGATGACGACGGGTTTTTCTTCCCTAGATGTGACGACTTGGTGACTCGCAAGTTTTAATGCGATGATAGCGATTCTGTTTTCGCCCTGCGAACCATAGGTGGCGACATTCTCTCCGTTTAGCGTGATTAGGAAATCGTCTTTTTGTGGTCCGATTGATGTTACCTTTTTAGCTAAATCGTTCGTTAGAGCGTCTTTAAACGCGGTTTTTGCTTCGATTAGGAAGGCGTCGCTTACTTTCACGAATGGTTCGTAGACGATTTTAGGATTTTTTTTCGAAGAGTCGATGCGACTATACACTTTACCTAAACAAGCATTTAACGCTTTTACGTATTTTTCTCTCATCTCGCATATCGGTTGACTAGCTTTGATAAGTAAATCAGTAACTATATTTAAGTGCGTTTCATCAATTTCGTCTTCCTTAAGAATTTTGTTACGCTCAGAGAGTAACTTGTCATATTCTTGCAATTTAGCTAAATAGAACGGTGAACTCTTTGAAATAGCGAAATCTAAGAATTTTCTTCTTAGTCGCGGGGCACCTTGTAGCAATCCTACCTCCTTCGGTTCGAAAGTAACTACGTTGAGCACCTCTATAAGTTCTGATAGACGTTTAATTGCTGTACCATCGATATAGACGCGCTTTTGACCATTCACGACGTTGATTTTTACTTTAGTCGCTATTTTACCTTTGATGGTTGTGGCTTCGATGTTCAAATAATTCGCACCTCGCCTTACGAGTTCTTTATCTTCCGCTCCTTTGAACGAATGGCCTGAAGCGATGAGAGATATCGCTTCAACGATACTCGTTTTACCAGAACCGTTTGGACCAATGATTGCGTTTATTCCGCTAGAGAACACATAATCATTCATCGTGTGGGAGCGAAAATTTTCGAGGTGAAGCTTATCAATCAACATCCTGCATCACCTTAAAAACTACACCATCAACCGAGATGATAGAACGATCGTAGAGTTTTCTTCCTCTTCTATTTTCTTTCTTGCCATCGACCAAGATGTCGTGCTCTAGTAAGAAAAGTTTGACTTCCCCACCCATATGGACGAGATTTGTCTTTTTGAGCAATTGCCCTAAGGTGATGTAAGGACCATAGAATGTAACAATTTGCTCTTTTTTATTCATATAATAAAAACCCTACGACACAATTATATAGAAAAATAATTAAAAAGGGAATAACGATTTATTCCCTTGAAATCATTTGGTTAAAATAGCCTGTTTTTGGGCTAATACGTGCGGCGTGGCGTGACTATTTGGATAATCGAGTCATCTTTAGTGGATTTGATTGCAAAAGGCTTCATTTCCCCTAAAAACGCTAAGACGACATCTTTAGTACCCACTGCTTTTATAGCTTGTGCTACGTAAGAACTATTAAATGATACAGAGAGGTTATCGTTCTCATAATGGAAAACACTTAATTCTTCAGTTGCGGAACCAGTTTGAGCGTCGCGACTTGAAACCTCGACATCACTCTCTGACATTTTGAGTGTAACGATATTATCTCTTTCTACCGATAGAGTAGAAACTCTATCCATTGCAGATAATAACTCTTGAGCGCTAACTTCTAAAAAGTAATTAAAACTCTTTGGGATAATCGCTTTTGCGTTCGGGAATTCACCGCCAGCATAACGTACGCTTACCGTGGTATCACCAAAAATAAACAACGCTTTTTTCACATCAAAATAAACTTGAATATGTTCTTCATTATCGATAAGTCTCGCGACTTCAACAGCCATTTTGGCAGGAATGTTAGCAACAAAAGATTCACTTGTATCGATCTTTTGTTCTACTCTTGCTAATCTAAACCCATCTGTAGTCGTCGCAGTAAGAGTGCCCTCTTCCGCTTCAAAGTTGATCGCTGTGAGTATTGGTCTTTGTTCTTTAGTGGACGCCGCAAACGCGACTTTATCAACAATAGAGGAGAATGTTTTTGCCTCCATCCCGACTTCGACACCATTTGGATCTAGATCAAAATCCGGGTACTCTTCTGCTTTGGCAGAATTAAGACTAAAATTAGATTTTCCGTCGCTAATTTTAACGATTGTGTCATCGAATATATCAAAAGTAATAATTTCTCTTTCTGATTTACGCACTATTTCTGTCAACAGTCTTCCGTTTACTAACGCTCCGCCAAATTTGGCGTTGCTAATTATATCATCTTCGCCATTTTTCAAAGGAACAGTGGTTTTAATTGTCAAATCATTATTGCTTCCGGTGATGTGTAGTCCCTCTTCATCTAATTCTAGTTTTAAAGAATTCAATATTGGTAGCGCTACTTTGGAAGATAATGCTCTATTAGCGATTGATAAGGCTTTTAAGAAGACATCTCGCTTAATCGTAAATATCATAATTACTATTCCTTTCTTTATTATTTAATAATAACAATAACAGTTGTGGATTATGTGGATTTTGTGGAAAACTATTTTCTTACTTGATAATTTTACCATAAACACAACGAGTTATGAATAATTTTTATTTTTATAAAATAATTTTTATTGACCAAGTCTTTTTTTGATTTCGTCAATCGCTTGTTTAACGGTGATATCGTGTTTGTATTTATACTCAATTTTTTCCACAGCAGACATGACAGTTGTATGGTGTGCCCCGCTAAAAAGCGCACCGATAGAAGCGAAAGGCACATCCATGATTAGTCTAATTAGATACATCGCCACGTGTCTTGCCCAAGAAATTTGTGAGATACGAATCTTACCGGTTAATTGAGATGGGGTAAGATTATAATAATCTGCAACAACATTTACGATGCGTGCTTCAGACATAGAATCATTTGCGTTAGTGGGTTTATTACTACCTCTTACCGATTCAAAAGCTACATCAAACGAAATATGTTGTGATTTTTTCTCGTTTACGACGTGATAAAGCAATGAATTCAATGCGCCTTCTAATTCACGAATGTTCGTAGAATATTGACCAGCAAGGAATTCTAATGCGTCTTTATCAAAATTATTGGGATCTAAACCACTTGCGATAATTTTAGATTTCAAAATAGACACGCAAGTATCTAAATCTGGTTTAGTCATGTTAACGGTCAAACCGGAAATGAATCGAGACACCAATCTATCTGGAAGCCCTTTAAGTTCGCTAGGGTAACGATCGCTAGTGATGACGACTTGTTTGCCATTGTTAACAAGGGTGTTATAGCAACTAAAAAACATATCTTGCGTTTGATTTTTATTAGCCAAAAATTGAACGTCGTCAATGAGCAAGACATCAGCACTATTTATATAGCCTTTTATGTTAGAATCATCAGATTCTCCCCGCACAGCACGGACAAATTCATCGACAAACACATCAGCGGGTATGTATAAAACCTTAGAATTCGGGATGTTCTTTTTAACGTAATTTCCTATGGCGTGTAATAGATGTGTTTTGCCTAAACCAGAGTCGCTATAGATGAATAAAGGATTAAACATCTTACCAAGATTAGAAGCGACCATTAATGCAGCCTGAGAAGCTTCTCTATTCGAAGTCCCAACGATGAAGTTATCAAATGTATAATTAGAATTCACGCGCACGTTCGCGAAGAAGGGCTGTTTAACCTCTTCTATTTTTTGTGCCTTAGCGTTTACATCGCTTTGCAAAATGAACTCAATACCATAGGTTGTTTGCGTCTCCTCACTAACGATAGAAGTTAATAAATCATTATATTTAGAAGATAAGAGAGTCTGGGCTAAAGAAGTTGCCACCACAACATATAAAACATTATTTTCTAATTTGTGAATATAGGTTGATGCAAAGAACGAATTAAAAATCGTCTGATCTAAGTTTTTATGTACTTTTAAAAGTACCCTATCCCACAAGTTAGCTAGTTCAGAGACAGATTTATCCATAAATTAATTTTCTCCTTTTTGTCTAACAAAAATATACCAATTTCCACAATTAAATCAATGAAAAACAAAAGCGTTTTTGATTTTTCCACAAAAAAGGTGAAAAAATAATGAGAACAGACGTAATAAAACACACAATCCACATCTTTATAATGTGGAAAAAAATGTGGAAAACTTTTTGTGGATAAATTGTGGTGGATTCTGTGGAATATTTTCCACATTACACGGTGTAAATGTGAATAAAAATAATTAGAATAAAACTAAATATTTTCCGTTTATCAACCAATTTAAATTAAACAATTAACATTAGTGTGGAAAAAATAATTTGCATACTTTTTATGCAACACCTTATTTAAATAGGTTAAGCGCACCCACGCGATAATTGTTTGACTTTAATATTTATTAACTTATATAATTTATACCGCATATATAAGAGAGGATGAAAAAGAATATATGAAAAGAACATATCAACCAAGTAAAAGACAACATAAAAATGTAAGCGGTTTTAGAGCACGCATGGCTACCGCAAACGGTCGAGCAACACTAGCTCGTCGTCGTCAAAAAGGACGCAAAGTTTTAAGTGCTTAATCTTTATGAATTCTATGTATCGTATCAAAGATACGAAAGAATTTAAAAATATCGTTTCTCAAAAGAACAAGGTTCAAAATAGTAGTTATATCATCTACTATCAAGCAAAAGCGAAAGAATTTGCGCGTATTGGTATAGCTACTTCAAAAAAACTAGGGAAGGCGCACGTTAGGAATTATATAAGACGTCAAGTTAGATCTATGTGTCAAAAAATTCTTAAAGAAGATATCTTGACGAAAGACATCATCATCGTCGTGAAGACAGATTATCTCGCTAAAACATACGAAGAGAATGAAAAAGAATTAAAAAACCTAGTTGTTAGATGCTCGGAGGCACATCAATGAATAAAAATCTAAAAAGAATCCTATATACCGCTGGAGCATTTTTAGGTGTTCTTTTAGTAACTAGTTGTACTGCCACGTTTTGTTCACCAAGAGACACTGCCTCTATTTTGTTCGCTTATGATCAAGGCATAGTTCGTTATTATAGTGAAGCAGGGGAAGGAAGAACCCAGCACGAAACATACACTAATATTTATTATGATAACGATTTAGAAAGAAGCCCGACGTTGATGAGTGTTTATTCGCAAGCTCAGACGAATAACATCGTTCAACCAACCCTTGATTTCTTCGTTCAACTAGACCTTTTAGCGTTAGAAGATATGATTGGTCAATACGAGGTAGATCATAGTGTTACTTTAAGCGTGGAACAAGTGACTGCAGATTTCATCAATGATGAATTAATATATAAACTACAAGACGACAAAAATACACACTATGTGAATTACGGGTATGTCAAATTTTTAGGTGAGAATAATACTCTTTGGTCGAACTGGGATAAGTATTCTAGCATCTTAGCAACCAAACTAGGACCTGAAAACACACCCAACGACGACTTCACAAACCTTTACAAACGAACCATGAACAATTATGTCGCCGCTTCTAGATCTTGTATTTCTGTTAATGGTGGTGCCTATGGTTCTTATGGTCCATCTGGCGAACAAACTGAAGTTTACATTCAAGCAAAAGATTGGAACTACGCTTGGTCAAGAGGACCTGTTGAAGGTTTACTCGTCTATCCAGTTGCTTGGCTTGTCGACTATTTTGCTACAGTGTTTGGTGCTGGTGGTTGGGGACAAGTAGGAGCAATTTTATTAGTTACTTTGATTGTAAGAGGATTATTAATCCTCATCACTTTCAAATCGACCATGTCACAAACTAAAATGCAGGCTCTTCAACCCGAATTAGCTAAAATACAAGCCAAATATCCCAACTCGAAAACTAATCAATACGAAAAACAACGTCTCGCTCAAGAACAGATGCAACTATATAAGAAGCACAAAGTGTCTGTTATTGCCCCATTCATCACTCTTATCATTCAATTCCCGATATTCATTGCTGTGTGGGGCGCAATGCAGGGAAGTGCTATTTTATCGAGCGACCAAATCTTTGGTTTAAGATTAAGTGATTCTATTGCATCCACATTAATTGATTTTAGCAATTGGCACGCTTGGGGTACCGCTTTGATGCTAGCATTATTCATGACTGCCGCACAAATAGTTGCCACCCTATTACCGCAATGGTTGCAGAAGAGAAAGATGAAAAAACTTGTAAAACTTGGCAAAAACCCAGCACAAGCCGCTCAAAATAAACAAATGAAGTGGATGTCTATCATCATGATGGTAGTCATTATCGTCATGGGTGTCACCTTACCTGCAGGTATGGGCATTTATTGGTTAGCAGGCGCTCTTATCATGATTGCACAAACACTAATTACAAACGCTATTATGAGAAAGCGCGAACAAAAACAAATCGAAAAGAAGAAAGGAAAGAAGTATTGATGAAAACTTATACTGGTAAAACTGTCGAAGAGGCGCTTAAAATTGCAAGTGAAGAGACAGGTATCACTATTGAAGAGTTAATCTATATCGTCGGCGAAGAGAAAAAAGGTCTCTTTGGTAAGACAAAAAGCGTCGATGTCGATGTTTACGACCTAAGTGAAGTATTAGATTATATCGATCACTACATCGTCACAATATTAGAAAACGCAGGAATTGAAGCGTCGACAAATGTTGCAATTAAAGATAATGACATTATTAAAGTGACGATTATGAGTAATCATAATCCAGTCATCATTGGTAAAGGCGGAGCAACACTTCAAGCGCTTAATGAAATTGTCAAAACAGCAGTCTCAGCTAAATTCAAAAGACGCTTTAGAGTATTGCTTGATGTGGGCGATTATAAATCGAAGAAATATCGAAAAATCATATTCATCGCTAAAAAAGAAGCTAAAAGAGTTGTTACAACTCACATTCCAGTAGCGTTAGATCCTATGACCGCAGACGAAAGAAAGCAAATTCATAACGCACTAGCGAAGATGAAGCACATTTCAACCGAATCTGAAGGCGATGGAAAAGAACGTCATATCGTCATCAAATATAAAGACGCTGAATAAAGATAATTTATCAATCTATCTGCTCCTAGTGGAAACATTAGGAGTTTTTATTTATAATAAACATTGTATGGATGAAGTAATTGTTGCATTAGCTACACCACCTCTTAAAAGCGCTCTCGCGATTGTGCGTGCTAGCGGCGAAGATTGTTTAAAAATATTAGAAGAAATATATACAGCAAAATTAGATTTATCTAAAGATAAGCAAGTATATTTTGGTTATATTAAAGATGAAGAAGAAACGATAGACCAATGCGTAGTTATCGTCTATACCAAGCCGCATGGCTATACAGGCGAAAACGCATGTGAAATCATGTGCCACGGAAGTGTAAATATTGCTAACCGCATCATCGAAGCTTTTATTAAAAGAGGTGCTAGATTGGCTGAACGAGGTGAATTTAGCGAAAGAGCGTATCTAAACAACAAGATTGATTTGATGCAAGCTGAAGCGGTAAATGATTTAATCGACGCTAAAACAAAAGAAGCACAAAATCTAGCTTTACTCGGTTTAAAAGGTGATAATTCTAAACTTGTGAAACCATTACGTAATAAATTAGCAGATCTTCTCGCTTTATTAGAGGTCAATATCGACTTTCCAGAATATGAAGATATAGAGGTCGCAAACGTCGATAAAATCATTAAAGAAGCAAAAAAGATGATAAATCTTATCGATAATTTAGTGCAAGATGGTCTCAAAGCCAAAATCATCATAGAAGGTGTAAAAGTGATGCTTATTGGTCATACAAACGTTGGAAAATCATCGCTTTTAAATGCTTTATTAAATGAAGAAAAAGCTATCGTGACATCAATCGAAGGTACGACGAGAGATATAGTTGATGGCGAGATGAATTATCAAGGTGTTACATTTCATTTTTACGACACGGCCGGTCTTAGAGAAAATACATCTGAAATTGAATTAATTGGTATTAAAAAAGCTAAAAAACTCATGAAAGAAATGGACTACATCGTCTACGTTTTAGACGATATAAATCAAGAAGAACCATTACACATCGATAAAAAGAAAATAATCAAAGTCGTCAATAAATCCGAACTCGTTAAAAATAGGAATAAAGACTACATTTATGTATCCGCTAAAAAAAGAGATGTAAAACCTTTACTTGATGAATTGATGAAGCGTTTGAATTTAGAAAAAGACAATTTTAAAAATCCGAGTATCAATAATGCACGTGCGATAGCGTTATTGAATAAAACAAAAAATGCCTTAAAACAAGTCATCAAAGATGCAACACTAAATCTCCCGATAGATATCATAAGTGTATCTTTACAAGAAGCATACGCATGTGTCTTAGCAATTTTAGGTGAAGATCATGACCAAGGTTATGAAGAAGAAATCTTCTCTAGATTTTGTGTAGGTAAATAATATATGTTCATCATTGATTCACATTGTCATCTTAATGATGAGGCGCTTTACCCAAAAGTAGATGAACTTTTAGATGAAGCACATAAAAATGACGTAGGTATCATCATCTGTCCAAGCGATACAATCAAGTCTTCTAGACTAGCGATTGAATTAGCTAATAAACATGAAGAAATTTATGCTGCTATCGGAATTCACCCAAGTGAAGTTAAAAACACGACTGTCGACTATTTAATCCAGCTAAAAAAATTATTTAATGAGTCACCAAAAATAGTAGCGGTTGGTGAAATAGGTTTAGATTATCATTGGGACAAAGATGAAGAAATAAAGAAGAAACAAAGAGATGCATTTATTAATCAAATTTATCTCGCTAACGAACTACATCTACCTATAATTGTTCATTCAAGAGACGCAATTGAAGATACTTTAAAAATATTAAAAGAACATAAACCCATATGTGGTGGAGTGATGCATTGTTATAGTGGACCCGTTGAATTAGTCGATGATTTTATTAAGATAGGAATGTATATTTCCTTTGGTGGACCCGTTACGTTTACTAACGCCAAAACACCAAAAGAAGCATGCTTAAAAACACCACTTGATAAATTATTAGTTGAAACAGATTCACCTTACCTTAGCCCGCACCCGTTTCGTGGGCAAGAGAATCATCCAGCACGAGTCAAACTTGTGTTGCAATCGGTTGCAAATATTAAAAATATTAGTGAAGAAGAAGCGAGTTTAGTAACTAGCCAAAATGTTGCTAAATTGTTCCACGTGAAAATAAATATATGAAAGATAAAGAAATCGTTTTAGTGGTTGAAGGCCGACAAGATGAACAGTTTATACGCTCATTTCTCGATGTAGAGATAGTTATAACGAACGGAACATCGGTTCCACGTGAAACAATTGACTATCTAAAGTCTATACAAAATAAAAAACATATCGTCGTCTTAACTGATCCTGATTATCCAGGTATGTATATTAGGCAAGAAATTGCTAAATATGTGGAGAATTTTGACAATGTTTACATCGATAAGAGATTCGCTATTAAAAAAGATAAGGTTGGTGTAGCCGAATCGTCTAAAGAGGTGGTATTAGAAGCGTTAAAACACTATTCTAGGCTAGTTTTGACGGAGAAAAACAATTTTAATATGCAAGATTTATATCGATTAGGATTAGTCGGTTGCGATGGCGCGGCTAAAAGAAGGAATTATATCTCCTCTCATTTTCATCTTGGCTATAATAACGCAAAAACATTATTAAGAAAATTGAACGCAAACGACATTAGTGTAGATGTGGTCAATGAAGCATTATCGAGGTATGAAGAAGATGAAAATTGAGGTTAAAAGTTACGTCGAGCAAGCGCTTAAATTATTAGGGGAACCTAAAAAAACTTTAGGACAAAATTACCTTATCGACGAACGATGTCTTTTAATTTTAAGTGATGTTGAACAAAAGAATACTTTAGAGATTGGTGGTGGGTTAGGGAACCTCACTCATTACCTAGAAATGAATGCTAGTTCACTTGATGTTGTAGAGTTAGATAAATCATCATTCAATTTTTTAAAAGAACAATTTAAAGATTATGTGCATGTGTGTGTATATAACGAGAACATTTTAAAATTTGATATAAGTGAATACGAACAAATTGTTGGTTCTCTTCCTTATTACATTACAAGCGACATCATAGTAAAAATATTAATTGAAGGTAATTGCTCCTTGTCGCACATCATGATACAAAGCGACGCTTATAAAAGAATATTTGCTCCTTTTGGTAAAGAAGGTTATAACCCAATTAGCATTCTTTCTGCTTTTCTTTGCGATGTAAAAGTTTTAGCTTATGTTTCAAGAAACGCATTTATTCCTAAGCCGCATGTCGATAGCGTTATTTTATCTTTAACTTTTAATCATGATCAGCCTTTAATAAAAAATAAAAACCATTTTTATAAATTTTTAAAGAAGTGTTTTTTACACCCTCGCAAAACTATTCTTAATAATTTGATAAAAGGAACGTCTTTAGAAAAAGAAAAAATAGAAAGTGTTTTAAGTCAGGTTGGTATTCAAAATAATTTGAGACCCGAGGATATAAAACCTAAAAGTTATTTAACACTTTATGAAACTTTATTGAAAATTTCTTGAACACTTTTTAATATATTTTACATACCACTATGTTTACGAAAGCTAATGCGAAAATTAATCTGGGATTCAATGTCCTGAGTAAAAAAGATGATGGATATCATTTAATTGATTCCATTTATCTACCATTAACCCTACATGACTCGATTGAAATTCAAATTATTCCTGGAGCGAATGATACATATGTCACTTGCGATTCATTCGTTTCTATTCCTTCTACCTATAACCTCGCCCATATTGCAATTAGCAAAGCAAGAGATATTTTTCATTTCAAAGAACAATTTAGAATAAACATTCATAAATCAATTCCTATGGGAGCGGGTTTAGGAGGCGGAAGTAGCGATGCCGCTGCGTGCTTGAGTGCTATTTTCAAAATGCTCAATATTCATCCTAGTAAAGAAGAATTACGTTCTTTAGCCCTTTCCGTTGGAGCAGATGTCGTTTATTTTTTATTGCTCGATGAGCCCGCTCGTGTCGATGGAGTAGGGGAAAGATTAAGACCAATTGAAATAAAAAAAGATTACTACTGTTTATTAGTAAAACCAGATGAATCTTTATCGACGAAAGAAGTTTATGAAAAAAGCGATGAATACGAAGATTTGCCTGTCGCTAATTTAGATGCGATTGAACGTGGTTTAAAAGAAGGGAACGACGAATTAATCGCTACTAATTTAAGCAACGCTTTATACATTCCTGCTAAAGATATGTTGCCTAAACTTATCACTATCGAAAATCAATTGAAAGAATTTGGTTTTAAAATTGTTTGCATGAGTGGTTCCGGTTCTAGTTTCTTCGCATTAAGCGATAATAAAAAGATCGTCAAAAAAGCTGAGGCTCATTTCGATAAATTAGGTTACACAGTTGAGCGTTGTAAAATTTATAAAAAAGAGGAGAAATAATCATCATGAAATTAAATTCTATTATTTTAGCAGCAGGCAAAGGAACGAGAATGCGTTCTTTAGATGAAAATAAATCGAAATGCTCATTTGAATTATTTCATAAGCCATTAATACTTTATGTCCTAGATGCAGTTAATGATCTTAAACCAGATCGTAATGTCGTCGTCGTTGGTAAAGGCGCAGAAGCGTTAGCAAAAATCGTTTACGGCAAAGCTTTAACCGCTGAACAAAAAAGGCAATTAGGCACTGCTGATGCAGTTAAGGCGGGTATGGAAAAATTAAATGATGAACCAGGCGTAACTGTCATTTTAAACGGGGATTCTCCCTTAATTCGCGGAGAAACACTTAAAAAAGCATATGAATTTCACCTCGCTAACGAAAATAAAATTACACTTATTACCGCTACGCTAAACGAACCAAATTCTTATGGTCGCATTAAAAGAAATGAAGATCATTCGGTAGCGGCTATCATCGAGACGAAAGATTTAAAAGAAGACGAAAAGAATTTAAACGAAATCAACTCTGGTATATATTTCATCGACAACGAAGTTTTATATAAAGAGATTGATTTGATTCAACCTAAAAACGCACAACACGAATATTATTTAACTGATATCGTTTCTTTAGCTATTAAAGACCACTACAAGGTTGGAGCGTTCTCAATCGAAGACGCTAAAGAGATAGGTGGAGTAAATGATAGATTAGATTTATTGAAAGCGTTTGAATATTTAAAAATTAGAATCAATACACAACACATATTAAATGGCGTATCTATCGCTGATATTAACAACACATATATTGGGCCAGATGTTGCGATATCAAACGACGTAGAGATTTATCCTAATACTTGGATTTTAGGACAAAGCGTCATCTTACCGAATAATGTTATCGGCCCTAATTCGTATTTGGAAAATGTAATTTTAGGAGAATCTAATACAATTCTTATGAGTCATATCGCTGATACGAAAATTGGTTATCATAACGAAATTGGTCCATTCACCCGTATGAGGGGTGGGTGTGTCATTGGTGATCATTGCCGTGTTGGTAATTATGTCGAATTAAAAAATGTCACCTTACATAATGGTGTTAAAGCAGCGCATCTAACTTATTTAGGCGATGCAGAAATTGACGATGAAACTAATATTGGTTGTGGTGTCATCACTGCGAATTATGATGGGGCTAATAAATTCCACACACACATCGGTAAAAAAGCATTCATTGGATCAAACGCAACACTTATCGCTCCGATTGATGTCAAAGACGAAGCTTTTGTCGCTGCTGGATCAACTATAACGTCAAATGTCGAAGAAAGGGATTTAGCTATAGCAAGAGCGAGACAGGTTAATAAAAAAGGCTACGCTAAAGTATTAGTGGAAAGAGCGAAATCTAAAAAAGAGTAAGATGTTAGTCTTAGATTGTTACACTAAAAACATCTATTTAAAGAACCAACTAATTGGTTATGTTGATAAAGACGGTAATATGTATGTTTATCGTAAACTTATCGGCTACTTAGAAGAAAACGGTGACATTTTAGTCAACGAACAAAAAGTTGGCTATATTGATGATGGAGGAGATATTCATTTTAGAGGAAAAATAAGAGGATATCTTGGGCCAGATAATGATTTAATTTTTGAAGAAATTTAAGTCATAATTCAACGGTTATCATAAATTAACACCACTAGTGGTGTTTTTTTGTTTTTTAAGATTACAGTAATTAGGAATTATTGCGATGACATATTATAGAAAATATAGAGATTCTTATCGTCCAAAAAAAGATAGAAAAAAAGTTCCAATTAGTTGGTCAGAATATAACATAAATTGTTTTGATGATAAGATAGATGCTGCTAACAAAATAACGGACAACGCATCTAAACAGTGTTCAAATTTAAAAATATTTTTCATTACTTTTTGTATGCCTGTTACTGCCGCATGGTTCGCTCTTTACTTCTCTTGTGGAATATACAATTCACAAACTGAAGCGAAGATTGTGTCTGGTATTGTTTTTGTTTTTTATGTACTGATAACTTTCATCGTGTTTTTCTTGCACAGGGAATTTTATAAAAGGCAAGCGCAATATCGTAAAGTTATTGAATCACTTGAAACATTAAAAGAAAAATTTATCTTAGAATTAAATAATAATTCTATATTAATGACGGTTGATAAACTTAATGGTTACTATAACAGCATAAGGCAAATTTCATCCATGTCAGTAAAAATAAAGTTTCGGAAGCAAGTTAAAGATTTGACACTTTGTTTAATACCGCTTGTTCTTCTTATCGTTTTTTGGATGCTTGTATTTATCTTGAATCTTTCCGGGCGGTTCTTAGTATGATCTTTATCACCTATCAAACATCAGAATTAAAACAATTTTATAATTACAATAAAGAGCGATGCGTCGCATATAAAGTAATTAATCAATTTTTTGATGATTGCAATTTTGCTATCAGTATGAACATTATCAACAATAGCCTTGAAGATATATTTGATGCAATAATTAAACACAAAAATGAAAACCAGGTATATTATGAACGGGTTGAAGATAATTTTAAAAACGATACTTCGCCTGTTTCAATCTTTTTAAAGTGGCAGCAATTATTCAATAAACTTAGCGAACATTATAAAAAAGAGGCAATGTCATTAGATGATGAAAAGACACTGCCAGCTTTAAAGTACAAGATCATAATTCTTAACAATGATGAAAAGCTAGGTCCGTGGCAAAGTGTAGAAATATTAAATGCTATATCAAAAGAGGCTGAATTATATTGGTTAACGGTTCAAGATTTTATAAGCGTTATTGAAAAAACAAAAGCAGACAATAAAAACAAAAATCAAACATTCGAATCGTTTGAACGACGTTTGATTAAGAAAGCCAAAAAGATTTAGTGAATGGTTAGTTGCACTGTAACAAAATAGGCGACAGTAATTAGAGCTACAAAACTAGTGTAGTATGGCAAAATAGACCATCCACCTATTTTGTAGAAAAATAATCCTAGTTTATTCTTAGATTTTTTATGCAATTCAGTTTTATGCAATTCAGCAGATATGTCATATATTTCATCTGGATATTTTGTAGCTAGTTCAGTGTACATATGTCTAAATTTTCTTTCTACAGAAAGATATTTCCAATCAAGCAGAACAAAAACAATCGCAGATATGAGCAGTAACCCTACCATTATTCCGCCAAACCAGAGACGGTGTATATAAACTTTAAACCAATCATTGATATTAGATAATCCAACAGTGAACATGATTGAAACGATGATACCAACATAAGGCAAATATAAAGCCTTTAATCGTCCTGAATTTTCGTTCATACGAGAAATGTTGTTTTGTAATATTGTCGCAGCGTTTCTAGCTGCTCCGCCTTTTAATAGCATATTCAATAATTCCTAATTACTGTAAGTTCATTTTAAAGTAAAAAGCATGTAATTGCAAATATGGTAAAGGAGGAAAAAAGAATACATGAAAACCGAAAAATTACATGCTTTGAATCTCAAGTTTTATGATGAATTAATTTATGTTAGGAGGGTGAACGAAGCAACAGCTAAATCATATTATTACGATGTGAATCATTTTATTGGTGAGTGTTCTAATTTATTAAGTGATGAAGCGGTTTCAAATTATTTTGCTAAATTGATTCATAAAAAGTACTCAAGTGCATCTATAAAAAGAAAAAAGGTTTCGATAAAGTTGTTTTATGATTATTTGTTAGGATTAAGGCAAATAAAAAGAAACCCTATAGTAGTGTTAGATATAGGAATTAAAAAAGAAAAACGATTGCCTAAGGTAATACCATTAACAAACATTAAGAAAATCTTAAAATATTTAACGAACCAAGTTAGTAAATCAAACCACTATTATCAACACTTCATAAGTGTGAGAAATCTTGCCCTGTTTGATCTTCTTATTACGACTGGCATCAGAATATTTGAAACATCCAACATTACGTTCGACGATATAGATGTGATAGAGAAGACTATTCTAATACACGGTAAAGGAAACAAAGAAAGAATTGTCTACATTTCTAGTGCAGAATGCTTAAGCAACGTAAAAGATTACCTAAATTTAAGAACGAGTATAAAAACTCATAACAATTATCTTTTCATCAACAGAAGTAAAACCAAGTTAGGAGTGCACACTATCGACAGTGTATTTAGAAAGATGATAAAAGTTTTAAAGTTAAATAAATCAATAACACCTCATCAATTGAGACACACATTCGCTACAGAATTACTATCAGCGGGCAGCGATTTAAGAACGTTGCAAGAATTATTAGGACATGCATCTATATCGACGACAGAGATATACACTCATATCGATACAAAACAGAAGAAGAAAATTCTTAATAAATACAACTATCGAAATAAAATTGAAGTGAATAAAAATCAAAAATAAATTTAAGTTGTACACTTGTATTGAGTGGTAGAAAATAATTTACAAGTTGACACGCATGCGTAAAGTATGTTTAATACATAAATATAATAAATCAGCGATATTCGTAACGAAATCGTTGAACAAACATTTTATGGGAGGTCATAACGCATGACAAAAACATGGAAAAAAGTTACGGCCTTTCTCCTTGGATTAGTAATGCTTGGCGGCGCGGTCGGTGGTGGCGCTTTTGCAAATTCCGTGGAGGGGGGCGTAGAACTCGACGCAGCTGAGGAAACGGTTACAATCGCAGCTGCTGATTTTGGTCTTGGGGATGGCGCTGCTATAAGCAACGCAAACGTCAAGGGTATCATCTTTGACGGTGCCAAAGGCACGCATACAAATAGCTCCCCGTCTTATTGGACTTCGGATTCGACAGTCCGCATGTATAAAGGTAATACTTTTTCTATAACTAGTACTATCGGAAAGATGACATCAATTACTATGACATTTGAAAGAGGAGGAAGTTATATCTCCATTTCCTCAGGGAATGCCACTTATTCAAATCCAACGATTACTAGTAATGATGCTGGCGGTATGGAATCTGTTTCCCTATCTATCACCGGAACGTTAAGAATTGAAAGTTTTGTGATTGTAGTCACATCTGAAGACATTACCTTAGATAACTTATATGTTATGGGAGAAGAAACTTTCACAATTTTTGATGTACTTACTACCGAAGATTTCTTATTAGATGGAATCAAAAGCGATGGTACCGAAGTCACTTTTGAAGATGTAACTGCTCAAATTGGTCACGATACCGAATTTCGTCCAGTCGAATGGGGTGTCACTCAACCTTTAGTCACCGACACAACTGTTAGATTTACTTCATTGCTCGCTAATACAAGTGGTGAATATGAGACATATGATGTGACAATTAATGTAAGTGAACCAGCGGTCACACAAATTACCATTTCTGGCGATATGACAACGAAGAATTATGCTGTTGGCTTGGAATGGGATCCAACTGGATTAACTGTCACAGGCACATTAAGTCCAGAAGGAACAATTGATTTAACGAACGAAGTTGTGTGGTCTTATGATCCTGCGACTGCAGAACTTGGCACAACCGAAGTTAAAGTTACTGCTACTTACAATGAACTAGTTGCAAACATCACTGTTACTGGTATCACTGTTGTTCATGAAATTACTGATACTATTACTGGTAATAACGTGCCAACCGGAAGTGGCTATGGCAGCTGGACTTATAGCGGAAGTACTGCACAATACTCAATTCTAAGCAACAGAAGCCAAAATTATATTCAAATTAGAACTGACAACTCAAACTCAGGCATTGTTTCGACTTTATCTGGTGGAAAAATTAAATCTATTACAATTGAATGGGCAAGCAACACTGCAGCGGGTAGAGAATTAGGCATTTATGCTTCTAATTCACCATATAGTGCCCCATCTGATTTATATGGTGGTACCAATCCTGTTACTACACTAAACAAAGGTAACAATGAGACTACATACACCTTTACTGACGAATATTCTTATGTTGGTGTACGCTCCGAGGATGGAGCTTTATATCTCAACTCAATAACATTTGTTTGGCAAGCAGACGTTATAACAACTGTAGAATCTGTCGAAGTAGTCGGCACAATGAACAAAACTGAATACTACACTAATGAAGAGTGGAAGGCTGATGGTTTAAGTGTTAATCTCCATTATTCTGATGGTGAAGTTTCTAACATTACGTCTGGCTATACATTAACTTGGGATCCTGCTACCCCAACATTAGGAACTGAACAAGTTAGTGTTACTGCTACATACAATAATGTCAATTCTGAACCAGTTACATTCAATGTAACAGTTCAAGAATATGTTGCACCAGTTTATTCATTCCATCCAACTGCAGATCCAGAAGGATTCACTGGTAGTGCAGGTACGTTCACTGGCGAAGGATTAGATTGGAATTTCTATATGACTGGCGCAAAAGCTGCAACTTCAGCGTTTGATGATACTAAAGGTCTACACTTTGGTACTGGCGATTATCCAGCTGACACAGTAACTCTTTATAGTGATGCCTTTGCTGCTTCTATAGGTGAAACGATGATTAATCGCATTGTCGTTAACGCTTCATCTGCTAATGGTAACGATGGCAGTGCCAAGATGGATGTTAAGATTAATAACGCTGTCGTCGGTAGTGTTACTCTTACGAGAGATGCGACTGATTATTCATTTGTCTTACCTACTCCAGCATGGGGTGTTGTTGAAATTGCTTTAACGAATGGTGGCAGTAAAGCTGCTATGTATATTGGCGGTGTCGATATCTACGCTGAAGCAGATGCAACTATTACAACTGATGTTGTCGCTGCTATCAATGCTTTGACGGATTTCAGAACTTGCGATATCACGCAAGGTCACGAAGCGTTTGGTACGTTCTTAACGACACATGCCGGCGTATTAGAGACATTAAGAAGTATGAATGAAGTTTACGTACATGATTATGAAAATGATGCGTATGCTAATGAAGTCTACGTCAATGGTGCTCTAAAAACACGTATCATTACTGTCGCAGAAAAACTTGCTGCTTGTGAAGCAAGATACCATGTTGGCGCACAAGTGAATGCTCCATCTGTCTTTGGTAATAATGACACGACATTGATGGTCGTCATCATCGTCATCGCTCTCGCTAGCGTCTCTTCTCTCATCGGTTTCCGTTATTACGATAAGAAACGTCGCGTGAACAAATAATTAATATAAAAAAATAAATTCAAGACTACATTTTTAGAAAGGTTAAGCCTAATTAAGGATAGCCTTTCTTTTTGTTATGAAATTTATGTTAGAGCCAAACTAGAAATTTTAAATTATTGAAAATTGTAGTATTGACGAACTACACTACAATACCTGTTTTCCGTAGATACTAATTAATTATTTTTGTTTAATCAAAGATTAATATTTTGTTTTGGTCTTGTGTTGCAAA
>CALVPP010000007.1 GCA_944351395.1 uncultured Bacilli bacterium | reverse complement strand
AATAGTGGCATATTTAAGTTGAAAAGGCAAAAGCAACAAAGAGAAATGATTTGTTGCATTTTGTTTTTCAATTAACCCCATAAAAAAATGTATAGATATTAAACATTAGTTAATTTATAATTTTAAGCGGAAGGGTATTTACATATTTATGAACAAAAAAATATTGTTAGCATTTGCACCTTTGGCATTTGTTGCTGTAAGCTGTGCTCCGACTGACCCAATTTTTCATCCGTTTGATCCTATTGGACCTGAAATTGGTATCGACGAAGCACTGGAAGTCGCTTTAGACATCAAGTTAACGCAGGAAAATCGAAATTTTGAATGGGCTAATAGCGCTCGTGTCGACATGCGTTTCGTCCTCAATGGTAATTCTTCAAGCACATCTTACAACTCAACTTCGGAAGGGGTTGCATATTTTGATAACACCGCGAGGGTGTTGAAGTACAGTTTAAAAGGCGAAGTTATCTCTACTTTTAATGATGTTAGTCAAACTTATGCAGTAGATGAGACTCGTACTTTTTTCGTCGATGATTCATCGCAATATGTCGAAGCAACCGAGGCTGAAGTTACTGCGCTTGGTATCGAACAGGTAACGAATACTTATACTCAGTATGCTCTAGATGAAGAAGCTGCTTGGACGAATGGTCAAACCTTGTTAGGTTTTGGAACAGGCGATTTAGCTTATGACGAACTTACTGAAATAAAAGAAGAAATTGAAATTGACCCAGAAAATAAGGATTATTCCAACTATCATTTCTATTCTAACGGCGAAGGCAATCTCTATATTCGCTATAGCGAGAATGATAACGACCGCGCTATTCAATTCGTCGATTATCAATTCGTGTATGGTATCGTACGTGTCCGTGCTACTAGTTCAAATTTGTCGATGAGTCGTTACTTTGTCGTACATTACGAAGATGTTGAAGCGAGCGATATTAGTCTTCCTTCCATCGATGACGCATGGGTCGATGTGACGAACCCATTTGATGATGCGCCTCCTGCACCAGTTGAACCAGAAGAACCTGATACTCCAACTGAAGAAGAGCCTGCATCTATCGCTTTAGGAGGTAATCGTTAATATGAAAATCCGTCGTTTTGCTATATTTGCTCTAGGTGCGATTTTATTATCATCTTGCGGTTTACCAAATAAAGGTGATTCTCGTCCTTTGACATCTAATTCTTTCCCAATTGAAGTCATCGCATCGCGTATGGGTATCGATAAACGATACATTCCAAATTATGGAGAAGATTCATCTTATACTTATACCTATCAATATTTAATAGACGAAGAAGACCTCACGGTTACTAATAATCAAGCTTCTTCCTTACTCATGACGATTGAAGGTGTACCTTCAACTGCATTAGAAGATTTTACTCTTGCTTTTGGTGCTATCGTCAATACGACACCAGAAACAAGGTATTGGCTCATCGATACGAGTGATGATGGTAGCGTCGTCATTTCAAACACTTTAACGATGTCGACGCAAAACGTCGTCATTCAAGCGACGATGCAAGAAAGCGAATTATTAGTTCTTTTCGAAAAAGTTAGTTCTGATACGAGTCGTGCTCATCCTGGCGAAGTTAATCCATTCTCCGGAAAAGAAAATCCTAATGTTTTCGTAGAATGGCTTGGTGTTGACATTCCTCATTATACCAAAGGTTCGACGTATAGAACGCACCGCGGTCTTAACGCTAACGGTCATAGAACAGTTTTATTTGAAATTTATGGTCTACACATTCTAGATGGTACTCATACGACTATCATCGAAGATTATATTGATTTCTTTGCTGATCAAGAAGGCTGGACGCACGAGCGCACCTGGGCTTATAGTGAATCGACAGGACTAGCGACAAGTTTCTTCGATACTCTTACAAAAACCGAAAATAATGTTACTACGTATATTACGTCTGAATCTAGAACTTCCAACTGGAATAATTACATCTCTTTGACCGTTTGGACAGAAGAAGCATCGGAGGCCTCATTATGAAAATATCGAAAAAGTTTGGTATAGCTGTCGTCTTCATCGGTGCCTATTTAGGATTGTTAGGATCGCTTACGTGGTCTATGTGTGCTCCACAATCCTTAAGTAGTCTCATCACGATTCACGATTGGCTCTATGGTTTACTTATTTCCATCTTCATCGTCATCGGTGCTGCTTTATCTTTTAAAAAACCTCTCATCGGTGGAACGATAGCGTTAATCGGTAGCATTTGGTATTTTGTTCTCTATGGTTATGGTTTAACTAGTTACACTTTAAATACATATCTCGTCCTTTCTGGTGGGGTTTTTGCTACTCTTGGTTCAATTATCATCTTATTGAAAAGCGAACACGAGAAGAATGTCATCGCTGTTGGCTTTATCACTGGTCTCATCATCGGTGCATTGAGTTTCATGATTCTTCCAGTCATCGATTATCAAGAAATATATGAAACTTCTCTAGAAATAACATATGTTTCTAATTTCTATAAAATTAGTTATTTCTCTTTAATTTTTGGCGTTGATGGTCTTGGTCCTAATGCTTTAGGATTAGTGTCCTTCATTTTCCTCATCATCGCTGTCATAGTAAACTGGGTAGTCTTATTCTTGAAGAATAATAAAGTACGTATGTTATCTCAAATTGGTGCATTCGTCCTCATCGTCATATCGCTAATTCTTCTCCCTCTTACATACGATAACTTCATCGCAAGCGGTGGAAAAGAATTGATCGACACAGTAGTGGGTTCCTCTTCTCTAGTTACCGGAACACTTCATTTCTCCTATTGCATTAACATCACGATTGTGATGAGTTGTCTCATCGCTCTTTCTGTCGTAAGCAGCGTTATTCTTACAGTGCTTGAAAAAATTCATCCATTCGTCAAGCCTGAAAAGACACTATTCGACATTTAAAGGACTTCTTCACCCTTTCTTTTCTTGAAAAAATAGGCGTTCCGTCTATTTTTTCTTATTTTTATCGCATAAAATATATATCATGTTCCCGACGATTCAAATAGGTTCATTTTCTATTCCAACTTACACTTTTCTCCTCGTGCTCGGAGTTAGTATTTTGATATTTGGATTCTTTTTATTCATATATTTCAAAAAGAAAATTCCTTTCGATGAGAGCGGTTTAGTCACTTTATTTTTAGGAATATCTTTGTTATTAGGCTATCTTGGCGGGTACGTCTTCGATGGTTTACTAAAAATTGGTGAAAGAGGTGGATTTTATTTTGTTTCAACTGCCTTTTATGGCGGATTTCTTTTTGCGAGCATTTCTTTCATCATCATGATGAGCGTTTTTAGAAAAGCACATAAACGATTAGATACTTTATCTTATTTGAACATATTAACTCCTTTTGTCATTTTCGCTCATGCGTTAGGAAGATTAGGTTGCTTTGCGGCAGGGTGCTGTTATGGTGCACCAACTAATAGTTGGGCGGGTGTCGTCTTTCCTAATGATGCACCTAGTTCATTAGAATATGGACCAGGGACAAAAGTATACGCGACACAAATTTACGAGATGAGTGCTCTAATCGTCATTTTAATATTGTCTTTAAGCGTTAAATTTTTTCGAAAAAATGCTTTTATCTTTTATTTACTAAGTTACGCATTAGCGCGCTTTGTCATCGAATTCTATCGAGGTGATAATCGAGGTCAAAGTATCTTATTATCACCATCGCAGTGGGTAGCAATCGTCATTTTTATTTTAACTTTAGGCTACATCATTTTCATTTATATCAAGACAAAACGTCAAAAAATATAATCATCGACTTAAATTTCTCTCCAAATAACATAAATTACTAATTATCTACTAATTTCTATTTATTTTTTTAAGTGAAAAGTATATACTTTTAATTGAAATAAGGAGGTCGCTAATTTATGGCAGATAAACAACGTATCGCTCTGCGCTTTAGCGAAGAAATATATGCGACTAGACAAGATGTCATTCGCGAATTACGCACATCGATGGTCGATACATTTTGGAATGATATATTGGATTACCGTGAACATTTTTTAAGACCATTACCATTGAACGATGCAAATAATCGACCTTTTCATATAGTCATGTGCTCACTTGTGCAAAATCTGACTAACACTGTCGAGCGTAAGCTTAATAAACATATGATGCAATATGCGAAACTCAAAAATTTTCGTTTTTCTACTCATCAATATGTCCATGAAAAACTATTATCTAACATTCTATCGACGTACGCGAAGGTGAAGGGCATTGAAATTGATGAAGAGACGCTCATAAAATTGAGCGGGCCTAATAATGTACCTCTTTACGAAAATCATATCGAATTATTACATTTTTTACATGGTTATCGCTTCGCTATAAAGACTTATCAAAGTCCAATTGATGAAGATTATTTAGCTAAACTGTATAGTGCAATAAGCGGTAATAATGAGCTTACTCATCTATATCGTGAATTTGATCCTAGAAGCGCTAATCAGAACGCTATCATAAATAAAATTTATGATTATGCACCAGCTAGATATTTAGAGAAGATGATGGGCGACTTGTTACGTTTCGTCCAATCTTCTAATTTACCAAGCATCGTCAAATCAATCATCGTCGCCTATTACATTCATTACGCTAAACCATTTGACAATTACAACGATGAAATTGCTATTTTGCTTCTCTTTTCCTTGCTCGCTCAGGCTGATTTAGATGAATCTGCTTTTGCTATTGATATTTTGAATTTGTTCGATCATAACGATGTAAATCTAGATTCTATTTTAAGAGAAGTACAAAAATCTAACGATATCACTTATTTTCTCATCCATGCTTTATCACATGTTGAAAAAGTCGTCGATGAATTAGCTAAATTTTTCTTAAACGTGCAGATGAGCGAAGTAAAGAAAGAACAGTTCGTCGAGAAAAAGGAAGAAACTAATGACGAACCTATCAATCTTTTCGATTCCTTAGCTCTAGCAAAGAAAGAAGAGGAAGAAAAAATACATGCTGATGAAAAAGATGAGTCAGTGGATGGAGAATCTCTAGAAAAAAGACAAGTTCCTCTTTATCAAGAAGCCCCTAATCAAGCAATTAGTATCGCTAATCTATCACTTGGTTTAGATGAAAAGGATGCACAAAAATTAGAAGAGCATCTTCTAGAATCTAATCCTCGTTTAAAGCGTGGCGAAGCATATTTTTACGCGAGGCACTGTACGCTTGGGAAATATTATACGATTGCACAATATAAAAAGACGCTTGGCTGCGCTTATGAAACCGCTAGGACGAGTATGGAAACACTTGTCAAAGAAGGTTATTACGTCAAAGAACAAATTAAAAACAAATTTATTTATACGCCAAAAAAGCGTTAGAAAAGGATTTTTCTTATGTTAAAAATTATTAGTTTTGCTTGGTATGATAATCCAGGATATATCGTTCTATTCGTCCTACTTGGAGCTGCTTTGCTCGCTCTTGTGGCCTGGTTGCTCAATAAATATGTCATTAAAAGAAATAAAGAATCGAATGACGAATTAACTAGAAAAGATGAACAAAGTATCGCAGAAGAACAGTTGAGTCAAATTCTCGAACCGATCGAAGATGAAAAGACGATCAAAGCTATGGAAGAATTTGAACGAAAAGATGATGAGGATAAAAAGAACAAATAATTTGCCTCGCGCACTATATATTCATATACCTTTTTGTTTGAATATTTGTTCGTATTGCTCTTTTTGTCACCTTCTTTATGATGAAAATAGAGCAATTGCTTATATCGATCGATTAATTGAAGAATTAAAGCAATTAAAAATAGGTGAACTGCACACTATTTACATAGGTGGAGGAACGCCGTCTTCTTTACCCATTTTTATCATCGAAAAATTATTTAAAGAAATCGATAAAATACATCTTGATGATGATTATGAATTTAGTATTGAAGCAAATGTTGAATCTTTAGATGAAGAAAAGCTTAAGTTTTATTTAAAACATCGTATTAATCGTCTTTCCATCGGTGTGGAAAGTTTTGATGCTAACATATTAAAGGATATGAGGCGAAATCATGATGCTAAAATGGTTGAGGACGTTATCAAATTAGCGAAATCACTAGGTTTTAATAATATTAACTGCGATTTAATTTATGGATATCCTCACGAAACGACAAATATCTTAAAAAATGATTTAAATTGTCTTGTCGCATTAGATGTTAACCATATTTCGTGTTATGGCCTAACAGTAGAAGATCGTTCAATATTGCACGCCAAAAAAATTAAGCCGCAGGATGACGATATGTTAAGAGATGAATACGACATCATTTATAAGTTTTTAAACGAACATGGTTATAAACGTTATGAAACTTCGAATTTTGCTAAACCAACATATGAGTCTAAACATAATCTAACTTATTGGCACGATGAACAATATTATGGAATAGGGCTTAGCGCAGCAAGTTATATCGATGGTTTACGATTAGTCAATACTTCCAATTTTGACAGGTATTTACATTCAGAAAATATCATCGAAGAAAAAGAATATTTAACTGAAGAAGATCATCTGTTTTATGAATTTATGCTTCGCTTAAGATTAGACGAAGGATTATCGTTAGATAATATATTCAACGAAGTTAATTTTGAAACGAAGAATAAATATCTTCGGATAGTCAACAAGTACTTAGATAGAAATTTGCTGACATTAAAAGATAATCGTTTAAAAACAACTTACGAAGGTTCATTACTTTTAGATAGCATTTTAATTGAATTATTATAAAATATAAAGGAGCAAACATACCATGGATATTACAATTTTAGCAAATGCAGTGGATAATGGTATCGTGCCCACGCGTAATCTTAATCTAATGTATATTATCATCGACTGCGTTTTTCTCGTTTTCTTTTTAGCTTTACTCATTTATAAAAAAAGATATGCGACTGTAATCTTTGCTTTATTCGGTGGTGTGTTGTATACGATTGTCGATTATTGTGGATTTTATCTTCTCGCACATAGTAGATCTGTCTATATTAACGGAACATTAGTAGGACCATTAGAAACTTTTTTAGTATTGTTATGGATGAGCATGTCTTATGGCATTACTAATTTTGCTTTTATTTGGGTATGCGTCAGTAAAGATAAATATTGGAAATATTGGTTACTTACGATCATTATTTGGTGGCTCATCGCTCCTAGCATTGCTGAATTAGGTGGAGAAGCTAGTATTACGACATCGCGTACGACAGGTGAATATCATGGCATCATGGGTATATTTATGGTCGTATCCTATTTCATCCTCATCGTCTTACTTCTCAGGGCAAAAAAGCCTTTCGTCAACGTTTTTATTCTTTTTCTCATCGGCTTTTCCGTTCAATTTGCATGGGAATTCAGTCTTCTCATCAATGGTATCCGCCCGATGAATGAGGAAAGTATTCGTACATTATTAGTAAATTCATGTATGGAGACGAACCTTGGCATGCCAGCAATTTATGGTATCTATTATCTTTTCAATAAACATTTTAATGAAGATTTATCACGTAAGAATGTCGAAGTGAAGACTTTATATAATTAAATATCACATAGTGATATATTCAAAAGACATTAATCTTTTTTAATTTCTAAAAAATTTTTAGCACTTTTTTATTGACACTGCTAAATAGTTCATTATAATGTAGGTAGCACTTAAGAAAGATGAGTGCTAATGGAAACTATGAAGCTTAATAGACAAGATCAAATTCTCAAACTTATCGTCGAGACGTTTATCAAGACGTGCGAGCCTGTTGGCTCTCACACTCTTCTTGAACGATACAATTTGAATTGCAGTAGTGCGACGATAAGAAATGATATGAAAGCCTTAGAAGAGAGAGGATTCATCGAAAAAACTCACACTTCGAGCGGTCGAGTTCCTTCTTCTAAAGGTTATCGTTATTATGTAGAAAATTTAAGAGATCATAGTCTAGATGACGCTTATAAGTACCAAATTCGACAAATTTTCCAAGATCAAACTAAATCGGTCGATGAAATATTGTCGCAAAGCTGTGAAATCCTAAGTGAGATGACAAATCTCGCTAGTGCAGTTTTAGGACCAAACGTCACCGATGAATCGATAGTGAGCATCCAAATTGTTCCTATTAACGAAAATAGTATTACTGCTATATTCGTCACTGATCGAGGATACGTCGAAAATAAAACTTATATTTTACCGACATCTATCGATATGAAGAGCCTCATCAATTGTGTAAAAATAATTGATGAACGTGTTAAGGGCACTAAGATTGTCGATTTAGTCGATAAAGTTGACGCTTTAAAGCCAATCATCCAAGATTATTTGCTCGATAGTTCATTAGTCTATCAAGTCATCATGGAAGCGTTCGTCAAATTCGCTAGTTCAAGAGTAAATTTCTACGGACAAGACAAACTTCTTGAAAGGCCTGAATATAAGCAAGATCTAACGAAGTTGAAGAAAGTATTAAATCTTCTTCATTCACCCGATATCATCAAAGATATTTACTCAAGAAGCGAAAATGACATTGACTTAATCGATGAGAATAGCGACTTAACAATTATCACTACGAAGCTCAATCTACCTGGTCTTGAAAGAGGAAAAATTGCTTTATTAGGACCATCACGAATCGATTATGACCGCGTTCTCAGCGCTATAGATTATTTAAACGAAA
The DNA here is from genome assembly GCA_944351395.1 of uncultured Bacilli bacterium. Classification (GTDB taxonomy): domain Bacteria; phylum Bacillota_I; class Bacilli_A; order RFN20; family CAG-826; genus CALVUG01. The sequence continues at coordinate 29,260 of CALVPP010000007.1, read as the reverse complement.
CGCTCGATGAATACTTTGACGAAAGGAGTGAAAAGAGATGGAAGAAGAAAAAAGAGAACAAGAAAAACCCGAAGAAAAAATAGAACCTTGCGAAAATGCGGAAAATTGTTCCAAGAACAAAAAGAAAGATAAAAAGGAAGCTAAATTAGAAGAAAAAATAAGTTTTTTAGAAAAAGAAGTTGATAAGTGGAAAAACTCTTATTACCGCAGCTATGCAGACACCGAAAATCTTAGAAAAGAACTAGAGAAGGATTATCGAGAAGCATTGAAATATCGCCTCTCTTCCTTCATCGAAGATTTAATTCCAGCACTGGATGCGTTCGATGCTGCATTAGGAGTGGAAGTAACTGACGAAAAACTGAAAAATTATTTACTAGGCTTTACTTACATTCACAATAATCTCTTAAACATTTTAGAAAAAGAAGGTATCAAAGTTCTCGATACTAAAGTCGGTGAAGTGTTCGATGAACGAACGATGCATGCGATTGAGGTGGATGAAAGTGAAGAAAGTGAAAAACCAATCGTCAAAGAAATAAAGGCGAAAGGTTACAAATTACATGATCATCTCTTACGACCTATTCTTGTCAAAGTGACAAAGGCGAAAGAGATTTCTAAAGAAAAGAAGCTAGATGCTTAAAAAAGGAGGTAATTATTTATGGCAAAAGAAGTAATTTTAGGTATCGACTTAGGTACGACTAATTCAGTCGTATCATATTTACAAGCGGATGGCAAAGTAAAAGTCATCCCAAATCCTGAGGGAACGATGACAACTCCCTCGGTCGTTGGATTTAAACCAAATGGCGAGGTCATCGTCGGTAACGCTGCAAAAAGACAAGCGCTCACGAATCCTGACACCGTCATCTCCATCAAACGTAAGATGGGAACTGATGAAAAGGTTCATATCGCTAGTTTGAATAAAGATTTTACGCCTCAAGAAATTAGTGCGAAAATTCTTTCCTACATGAAAAAATATGCCGAAGAAAATATCGGTCACAAAGTGGAAAAAGCTGTCATCACTGTTCCTGCTTATTTTAACGACGCGCAAAGACAAGCGACGAAAGATGCTGGTCAAATTGCTGGTTTAGATGTCGTTCGTATTATCAACGAGCCTACTGCAGCTGCTCTAGCTTATGGTCTAGATACGAATAAATCTGAAAAGATTCTCGTCTTCGACTTAGGTGGTGGCACGTTCGACGTATCAATTCTCGATATCGGCGATGGTACGTTTGAAGTCATCTCGACGGCTGGTGATAACAAACTAGGCGGAGACGATTGGGATCATGTCCTCGCTGACTATTTAAAAAATGAAGTCAAAATCAAACATGGTATCGACATTACTGATAAAATGGCTTTACAACGTTTCTTAGACGCTGCTGAAAAAGCGAAGATTGAGTTATCTTCTTCTCTTGAAACAACTGTGTCATTACCATTTATCGGTATGTCTTCTAGCGGTCCTGTTTCATTCGAAACGACGATTACAAGAGCGAAATTCCAAGATTTGACGAAACATTTATTAGCCCGCTGTGAAATTCCTTTCAAACGTGCATTAGAAGATGCCAAGATGAGCGTCAATGATCTCGATCAAATTCTTCTCATCGGTGGTTCTATTAGGATGCCTGCGGTACAAGAATTAGTGAAGAGATTAAGTGGTGGAAAGAGTCCAAATCTTAGCGTCAATCCTGATGAAGCTGTTTCCATCGGCGCTGCTATTCAAGGCGGTGTTTTCTCCGGTGACGTGAAAGATGTTGTCTTGTTAGATGTCACTCCTCTTACTTTAGGTATTGAGACACTTGGTGGCATCATGACACCACTCATTCAAAGAAATACGACAATTCCAACGACCAAATCAGAAATTTTCTCGACTGCTGCTGATAATCAGCCAGCTGTTGACATCATGGTTTATCAAGGTGAACGCCCTTTAGCACACGATAATAAGTTATTAGGTCATTTCCAACTTACCGGTATTAAACCTGCTAGAAAAGGTGAACCTCGTATCGAAGTTACATTTAATATCGATGTCAATGGTATCGTCAAAGTAACAGCAAAAGATTTAGATACGCAAAAAGAACAAGAAATTACTATTTCTGGATCTAACGGCTTATCAAAAGAAGAAATTGATCGTATGGTCCGCGAAGCGGAAGAAAATCGTGAAGCAGACGAAAAACGTCATCAAGAGATTGAACTCAAGAACAAAGCTGATCAATATATCTCGATGATCGACGTCGCTTTGAATGAAAAAGGCGATTCTATTGATCCTACACAAAAGGAGCAAACCATCAAACTTCGTGACGAGCTTAAAAAGGCCATCGAAGATAACGATATGGAGACTTTGAAAAATCGTATTAACGAATTAGAGCAAGCTGCACAAATGATGGCGAGCATGAACGCGAATACGAATAAAGCTAGTCAAGAAGCTGAAGAATCAAAGCAAGCAGAAAATGACGCGAAGAAAAATGATGACGTCATCGACGCTGATTTCAGCGATAAAAAAGCTTAATAAAATTTCATTTGATTGAGCATAGCACCGAAGGGGTTCGGCCCCTTTGGTGTTTACTTTAGAAAGGAGGGATGAATATGGCAACTAAAAGAGATTATTACGAAGTATTAGGTATTAACAAGAACGCTAGTAAGGATGAGATTAAATCAGCTTATCGTAAATTAGCAAAAAAATATCATCCTGACATCAATAAGGCACCTGATGCAGCGGATAAATTTAAAGAAGTACAAGAAGCCTATGACATCCTTTACGATGACCAAAAACGTGCAACCTACGATCAATTTGGACACGCCGCTTTTGACCACAGTCAAGGTATGGGAGGAGGAAATCCTTTCCAAGGTCAAGGTTTTGCCGGTCAAGGCTTTTCTGACGTCGATTTTGGAGATATTTTTTCTAGTATTTTCGGTGGTGGAAGATCGAGGTCGAGAGCCAATTATGGTCCGATGCAAGGCGAAGATACAGTCGTCAATATTAGACTTAGTTTTATGGATGCGATTAATGGCAAGAAAATTTCTTTCCCTCTCGATTATGAAGAAGTTTGTTCTTCGTGCCATGGTAGCGGGGCAAAAACTCAAAACGATGTGATGACTTGTCCTGATTGTCATGGTAGTGGCTACATTCGCACTCAGACTCGTTCTCTTTTCGGCATGATGCAACAAGAGATTCCTTGTCCACGTTGTCAAGGCAAAGGTAAAATCATTAAAACTCCTTGCGATGTATGTGGTGGTAAAGGCTATACACGTATTAAAAAAACTGTCGAAGTCAATATTCCTGCTGGAATAGATGATAAACAACAAATTAGGCTTAGTGGTAAAGGCGAAAGAGGCATTAATGGGGGACCGAACGGTGATTTATATATTCGCGTGAATATTATTCCTCATAAATATTTTGTAAGAGAAGGCAAAGACATTCACATCGAAGTACCTATTTCTAGCGTCGACGCTATGCTCGGCGTGACGATTGATGTGCCAACAGTTTACGATACTGTTTCTTTAAATGTCCCAGCCGGTATTGAGCCTAATCAAATTTTACGTATGAAAGGAAAAGGTGTTAAACCAATTAAAGGTTCGACGCCAGGAGATGAATACGTTCATATTAAAATCGTCACACCTTCTAAACTTAGTCGTGAACAAAAGGAATTGTTAACGCAGGTGAAAGATAAATTGAATTCTAAAGACGATGCTTACACTAGTTTTATGCGTAATTTCGTGCGATAAAATGGAATTTATTCCATAGTTTTCTTTGAAAAAGGTTTAAAGATGCTTGTATAAGGCATCTTTTTTAATACAATATAATATATGTAACGAAAGGAGGTAATTAAGACATGCCTAATTGTCGACAATGTGGTGCTCGCCTATCTAAATTTGATGAAGATATTTGTCCTGTATGCGGTTTAAAACATCCTTTCGACGATGCCGTGAGTGCTGACACGGTGGAATTTACCCAAACTATCGGAACACTAGAAGGGGAAATTCCATCTTTTAAATCTAGGAAAGTCGCTGCTAAATTAGCATTCTTCGCTTCTTTCTTAGGCTTAGATTTATATTATTTACATTTTTACATTGCATTTGCTATCAATGTCATTTATTTAATTTTAATTGGCGTTCTATTACCGACGTTACTTACAATATTTTTCGGAACATATTACGTTTTTTTCATCACCTTAGGCGTCTCTATGATAGGACATATCGCCTATGGTGTATATCTTCTAGTCGCTAAAGATTATAAAGATGGTCGGGGAGAATTTTTACGTTAAGATGAAACTCTATAAAATGCTTGAAAGCAAGAAAAAACGTATCAAGAAGATTTGGAAACTTAAAGAATTTGAGATTTATTATAATCACAAAGAACTTCTCTATAAATATCCACAGTGTGATAAATCTCTCATCGAGACGAACGATGATTTTAAAATTATTCAGGCGAGTATACTCATTCAATCGCTTCTCAACAAACAAATAATTGAAGAAAGAGTACGTAAAATTGCTAAAGTAGAAGCGGTAGATGACTTAAATTCAATATATGAAGGTTTGCCATATCTTCTCAATAACGAAGAAAATAAGATATACATCCCATCTTTTCCTCTAGCTTTAAATCTCATTTACGCTGATGAACCGATGAAACTTAATGAACATCCATACGATGAATTGCGTAAAGATTTCACTGCCTCTCTCATCGATCCATTCGATGAATACGGCTTCAAATTATATGATTCTTTATTTTCTCGTCTCGTCAAAATTTCTGAATGCGGCGAGGTAGCTTTTTTCTATCACATCGACATATCTAATATTTACGTCATAAATGATCAAGGACGTCTAGATGCAAAAATATGTCTTTTTGATAAATACATGCATCATATCAATAAGAACGGTATTATCGAAAGATTAAAACCAGTCATTGATGCTTATAATTCTAATGATAAAAAAGCTTTGGTAGATAGTTTATTGACGAACGATCTCATCAGCGCCAGAATGCATCATTACATTTATAAAAAAGAAAGAAAATTTGAAAGACGTCAATTCAAAATTAGATAATATGAATGTATATCTAACTTTTTTAGGTTGTAAAGTAAATGATTATGAGGTCGAAGCCCTCAAACTTTTTTTAAAAGAAAACGGATATCATATCGTCGATAAACCAGAAGACGCTCATTATCTCATCGTCAACACGTGCGACGTGACGAACGTTGCAAAATCTAAGTCATTAAAAATCTTAAGATCTTTAAAGAAAAAAAGTCCTCAATCAAAATTGATAGCGATGGGTTGTGTCGTCGAAGATTTAAAGGATGACATATTTAATTTAGCCCCAATAGACGCTGCTATCGGGACGAATGATAGAAAATATGTCCTCGAAGTTTTAACAAATAAAGAAAATGGTAAGAAACTACATTTAAGCGATAAAAATAGTCGCCAATACGAAGAAATTGCCCATCTTAACCATTTTAAAAATCATGTCAGAGCCTACGTAAAAACGAGTGACGGGTGTGATAAGTTTTGTTCTTATTGCATCATTCCGTATGTGCGAGGTCGTTTCCGCGCTCGCGATAGAAAAGATATAAAACTAGAAATTGCACAATTGATCGAAAATGGTATAAAAGAAATTGTTTTAACAGGCATCGACACTGTTGCGTTTAATGATGAAGAAGGCGGTCTCGTCTCTTTGTTGAAAGATATACTTTCTTCCTTTCCTAAATTAGAAAGGTTAAGATTATCGAGTATTGAAATTAATTCAATAGATGATGAATTGATAGACTTATTAAAAAAAGATAAAAGATTATGTCACCATCTCCACATTTCCTCACAAAGTGGTGATGATGAAATTTTAAAAAAAATGCATCGTCATTACGATACAAAATTATTTTTAGAACGCGTCGATAAATTAAAAGAAGAGGTGCCTGATATTATTTTGTCCACGGACATTATCGTCGGATTTCCAAGCGAAAGTAATGAACAATTTAATAACACTCTTAAATTCGTCGAAGACGCTAATTTTTTCAAAGTTCACGTCTTTCCTTATAGTGAAAGAAAGGGCACACTCGCTTCGAAGATGATGAAAGATGATGTCCCTAGAGAAATTAAAAAGGAACGCGTGAGATGTTTATTAAAACTCGAAAAAGAGTTACGACGAAATATTATGCTCTCTTTAAAAAATGAAAAATTTGATATTCTTTTAGAAACGTATGACTCTCATTCTAAAACTTTTTTTGGTCTAACCGAGAATTATATTATGTTACATTCAAAGAAAGGAAAAATTGGGGATATAAAAGCTGTCGTTGTTGATGATAATGATATAGATTATAACTATAAAGTTAGATTTTAGTATAATTCTAGTATTTTAAAATCATTTTTATCCTTCTATTGCATATCGAGATATTTTTTTACTTAGTCAAAAATATACTTGTTATGATTGCACATAAAATTTATAATGACACTGAAAGTTGAGGTGAAGATAAATGGCAGTTCCATTCAGGCGTACTTCCAAGACGACTAAAAGACTTAGACGTACACATTTTAAATTAGAAGTAAGTGGTCTTACAACTTGTTCTCATTGCGGTGCGACGATTAAAGCTCACCAAGTTTGTCCAAGCTGTGGTTATTACGATGGTCGTCAAGTCATCGTCAAAAAAGAGAAGAAAGTTGAGAAGAAGGACGAGGAAAAATCCTCAAAGAAATAAGTTAGGCATGCCTAACTTTTTTATTTTTATAAGGAGTTAAATCATGAATTACAACAAATTAATCGATCACACTCTATTGAAGCCAGATGCTAAAGAAGCTGATGTCATCAAACTTTGTCAAGAGGCTAAGCAATATGATTTCATGAGCGTCTGCGTCAATCCTTATTATGTTTCTTTAGCTAAAAAAGAACTAACAGGCAGCAATGTTTTAGTATGCACAGTCGTCGGATTTCCATTAGGACAAAATACGACTGAGACTAAAATATTAGAAACTCGTGATGCTTTAAAAAACGGCGCGGACGAAATCGATATGGTCATCAATATCGCTCGCTTAAAAGATGGTGATAATCCATATGTAGAAAATGAAATCGCTCTACTTAAAAAGGAATGTGCTAATCATACACTAAAAGTCATCATTGAGACGTGTCTATTGACAGATGAAGAAAAAATTCGTGCTTGCAAACTAGCTAAATCTGCTGGTGCCGACTTCGTTAAAACTTCAACTGGATTCTCCACTGGCGGAGCGACAGTACACGATGTTAAACTCATGAGGGAAACTGTCGGAGAAAAGATGGGTGTCAAAGCTAGTGGCGGGGTGCGAACTCATGAAGACTTACTAAACATGGTGAGTGCGGGTGCGACACGCATAGGAACATCTAACGGAACTAAAATAATTTAATTCTTCTTGTGCTAAATAACATTTATTGTTGCGTATAAACGCAGTGAACTTTATAATATCAATCGACGACTTAGTGAAAGAGGTGAGATGTAATGCCGAAGACAGTCGTACGTGAAAACGAATCATTAGATGAAGCTCTTCGCCGTTTCAAACGTCAAGTTAACAAAGCTGGCACTCTTCAAGAAGCTAAGAAACGCGAATATTATCTAAAGCCTGGACTCAAACGTAAATTAAAATCTGAACAGGCTCGTCGTAAAAATCGTAAGTAAGTGAAAAACGGTCGTGACATCACGATCGTTTTTTTGTTGAAAATAAGGACTTTAGTTTCTTTTTTGTGTATTGAATACATATGGTACACGAAATTTTACAACTTTATAGTGACGATTGTGGCTTCACTTGCTTAAAAATGCTGCTTGCAAATCTTAAAAAGGATAGAGGGTATCTATATTTAAAACATCCGAAAAATAGCGGTACATATTCTTTTTTTGAATTAAAAGAAATAGCAAAACGATACGATGTCCATTTAAGTGGTTACAAATTTTTAAACGATGATGACCTTTTATCGATTAGTAAATTTCCTTTTATCGCAAATGTTAAAAATGGGCAAGTAGGGCATGCTTTATTCGTATATAAGTTTAATAAGAAATATATTTATTACGTCGATCCTAATCATGGTAAAGAGAAGATGAAATTATCTGATTTTTATAAAATTTGGGACCATAGTTGTCTCATCTATGATGATTTTAAATTAGATGACCATAAAAGAAAGATGAAAAGGTTCATCGACAAAAGAGATCGTCAAATACAAATTTGTTTAAATTTTTTAGTGAGCCTATCTTTTTTTGCTTTTATCTTTGTCGTATCACCTTCTATTCCCTTTTATCTACCTTTTCTCATTCTCATGTCCTTTGTTATTTTCGAAATAATTTATAGAAACTTTAGTCTCAAACTATCAAAAAAATTTGATGAGGAATATTTAGCAGATTATTTGTATAAAAGTCAAAATGAAATAGAGGGTTTAAAGACGATGACAAACATCAAAACTTTCGCTATTAATGCACCTATCATATTTTTAACTAACATCTTGACCATCATCCTACTTTTAGTGTTAGCGAGTCTTACGAGTACCATTTTCATCTACTTATTTTCTATTTTGCTTTTAGTGCATATCTTTTTCTTTTTGTTCGAAAAACAATTCGTCGAAGGAAAGAAGAGAAAAATAATTGAAAAAGAAGCACATTTACAATTTATCAAGCAATTAGATTTCACGAGTTTTAAAAAATATGTCGACGAATTAACCAAAGATAGTGAAGAGGTAGCGAAAATTTATCTCATGAAAAAATATATCATTTGGTTCATCGTCGCTATGCTCGCTATTTTTATTACGATGGCTTTAGGAACTTTTAACTTCGGTCAATTATTGTTCTCATATATCCTTCTCTTTTATGCGAGTGAAACGATGATTAAAATGTTCTCTTACGCGAAAGAATATAGACAATATCAAAAAGCATATATGACTTTTATAAATGTTAGTGTAAGCGAAGAAGAAAATTATGCTAAAATAGAAGAGCATGAATATTAATTTTGATTTTAGCGATAATGTGACGAAAGAAAACTACGAACCGATGTTCTTTCATTTTCTTAATGAAACATTAAATGAATTAGGTTTTGAAGGTGAAGACATTTTCGTCTCCTTATCCATCATAGATGATAAGATGATGCACGAATTAAATAGAACTTATCGTGGAGTCGATAAGACGACCGATGTCCTCTCATTCGCTTTCGAAGAAGGGGATGATAAAATTGTCGGAATGAGAGAATTAGGGGAAATTTACATTTCTTATCAAACAGCTTTAAAACAATCCCCTCAGTATCATATGACCTGCGAAGAAGAAATGTGCTTTCTCTTCGTCCATGGCATATTACATCTTTGTGGTTATGATCACGACGAAGAAGAAAAAAAGAAAATAATGTTTTCTTTGCAAGAAAAAATATATAAAGGAGCAGATGAAAAATGGAAGAAACAAAATTAATTGAATTAGCAATCGATGCAAGAAAGCTTGCTTACACTCCTTATTCACATTTTGCTGTCGGTGCAGCGTTAGTGACGAAAGATGGTAAAACTTTTGTCGGAGCGAATATCGAAAATGCTTCCTATCCTCTTTGCATGTGCGCTGAACGAAATGCCATATATCAAGCCTATCTTCAAGGAGTTAAAAAAGAAGATATAGAAGCGTTAGTAGTCGTCGCTGATACGGATGATCCTTGTTCTCCTTGTGGTGCGTGTAGGCAAGTGATAAGCGAACTTTTAAATAAAGACGCAAAAATTATCATGACTAATTTAAAAGGCAACACAAAAGTGGTGACAGTGGAACAATTATTACCATTCGCTTTTAGCGAGGAGGATTTACGCTAGTGAAAGTAGGCTTTGCATCTCTCGTCGGAAGAACAAACGTCGGCAAATCATCAATATTAAACGAAATTATTGGTGAGAAGATAAGTATCGTCACCTATAAACCACAAACTACCCGCACTAATGTGCGCGGTATTTATAATGATGAAGAAGCACAAATCATTTTTTTAGATACCCCAGGTATTCATCATCCGCATAAGCAATTAGGCCAAAAAATGAATAAATCTGCCTATAACGCTATGAAAGATGTGGATGTCATCATCTACGTCATCGATACTTCGCTTACAATAGATGAACTAGATGAAGAAATAATTTCTTCACTTAAGTCTTTTAAAAATCTTATACTTTGTTTCAATAAAATTGATCTAGTCAAGATAGATAAAGCAAATGAAGTAAAAGAATATTATTCATCAAGACTCCCGCAAGCAAAACAAGTCGAGACAAGTGTCCCTCATCATTTTAATTTCGAAACACTCATAAGCCTTATCAAAGATAAGTTAGAGGAAGGACCTCTTTATTATAATCCGCTTGACAAAACGGATAGTTCTTTATCTTTTAAAATTGCTGAAACGATAAGAGAAAAGTCTTTAAAATTTTTAAAACAAGAAGTACCACACGCTATTTTTGTCGAGGTAGAAAAAATCGAATTTAAATCGAAGAAAATGATCATCTTAGCGAATATCATCGTCGAAACCGAAGGACAAAAGAAAATCGTCATCGGTAAAAACGGTGCAATGATTAAAAGAATTGGCGTTACAGCAAGAGAGGATTTAGAAAATCTTTTCAAGAAATCTATAAGATTAGAACTTTTTGTCAAAGTAAAAGAAGATTGGCGCGATTCTAATTCTTTTTTAAAGAATTTTTAAGGTGATAATATGTTAGAAATCGACGCTATCATATTGACTAATATTTTACAAAAAGAAAAAGATGCGATGGTAAGTGCTTTAACAAAAGATGGTTTATTGTCTTTTTATGCACGTGGCGTTAAAGACAATAAAAGTAAAAATGCTGCAGCAGTAAATATAGGTGTCTTGGCAAAACTTGAATTGAGCGAAGGTAGACAAGGTGGGCTGCACTTGAAAAGTGGCACGCTTATCAAAAACTTATCAGCGCGCTTGAATAATCTTCTCGACTATGCTTCTTTTAATTACGCTATTGAACTCGCGATGAAAGGAAGCGAAGCAATTGAAGATAAGGAAAAAGCTTACGAAGATTTATTAAATTTACTAAAGGCAGATGATAAGGCTTCATTCATCGTACATCTTTTAATATATATCGCTCATAACATAAATTTATTGGGTGCTAAGATGAAAGTAGATGGATGTATAAAATGTGGAGATAAACATCATATCGTCACCTATTCGCTTGATGATGGTGGACTCATCTGCGATAAACATTTTGATAATTTTCTTTTTAAAAAGTATGAAAAAGACGAGATAAACCTTTTTCGCTTCGTTTTTATGGCTAAACAAGACGATGCTTATAGAGTAGATTTAGACTTATCTTATTATTTGAATTTATTAGACCAATTCACCAGATTCCTAAACGACTCAGTCGGCATTAACATAAAATCATTTTCCCTTTTTAAACCGTTCTACAAAAATTAATCAAAATAACACTCATAGTGTGTTGACAAAATATTTTTATGTGCTTAAAATGCATTTCGTGCATTTTTTTATTGGAGGTGCATTTCAATGTATAAATTTGATGAAATAGTAAATCATCTCATCACATCTGGTTTCGTTTATCCAGGATCAGATATCTATGGCGGTCTTGCTAACTCGTGGGATTATGGACCGCTCGGCGTCGAGATGAAAAACAATATTAAACGTGCTTTTTGGAAAAAATTTGTTCAAGAATCTCCTACTAATGTCGGCATTGATAGTGCCATAATCATGAATCCAAAAGTGTGGGAAGCGACAGGACATGTCAAGGCATTTAACGATCCCTTAATCGATTGTAAAGAATGCAAAGCTCGTCTTCGTGCGGATGAAATCATTAAAACATTTGATTCTAATTTAGAAGTAGAAGGTAAAAGCGGCGATGAATTGATGCAAATTATCAAAGATAAGCATATTCCTTGTCCAAATTGTGGAAAACACAATTTTACCGATATTCGTCAATTTAACATGATGTTTCAAACACATCTAGGACCATCTTCTAATAATGAGTCGCTCGTCTATTTAAGACCAGAAACTGCACAGGGCATGTTCGTCAACTTTAAAAATGTCGTAAGAACGACTAGAAGAAAATTACCACTTGGTATCGTCAATGTCGGTAAATCATTTAGAAACGAGATTACTCCTGGCAATTTCACGTTTAGAACTAGAGAATTTGAACAGATGGAAATGGAATTTTTCTGTAAACCTGGCGAGGATTTAAAATGGTTTGAATATTGGCGTAACTACATGATGAATTTTTTATTATCGCTAAATGTTAAAAAAGAAAATCTTCGTTACCGCGATCACGCCAAAGAGGAACTTGCTTTCTATAGCGTTGCAACGACAGATATTGAGTATCAATATCCATTCGGTTGGGGCGAACTCTGGGGTATTGCTGATAGGACTGATTATGATTTGAAACGTCATATGGAATATTCGAAACAAGATTTGACTTATCTCGATCAAGAAACAAATGAAAAAATCATACCTTATTGCGTAGAACCAGCGTTAGGTTTAGATCGTCTCATGCTCGCTTTGATGTGCGATAGTTATGAAGTAGAGCAATTAGAAAACGATTCACGTGTCGTCATGCATTTACATCCAGCCATCGCGCCTTATAAAGTAGCGGTATTGCCGCTTAGTAAGCAATTGAACGAAAAAGCCTTGGAAGTCTATAAAATTTTATCAAATTATTTTAGTGTGACATTCGATGCTTCTGGTAGTATCGGTAAACGTTATCGTCGTGAAGACGCTATTGGAACACCATTTTGTGTGACTATTGATTTTGATACTGCAAATGATAATAGCGTGACGATTAGAGAACGTGATTCCATGCAACAAATAAGATTACCTATAAACGATTTGGTAAATTATTTTAACGTAAAAGTATTTTTTTAGTAGTTTTAAAGTAGATGGCAGATACGAACTTAATTGAAGAAATTCTCAAACGCACTGACATAGTGGATATCATTTCTCGCTATATCAATGTCACGAAAAAAGGAAGATCGCACGTCGCTCTTTGCCCTTTTCATGACGATAAAAATCCTTCACTCATGATATCGCGTGACAAGCAAATTTTTAAGTGTTTTGTGTGTGGCGCCGGAGGAAATGCTTTTAGTTTTGTTGAGCGTATAGAAAAAATTCCTTTCATGGAAGCAGTTAAAAAGGTCGCCTCCTACATAGGCTATGATGATCCTCGCTTAAATAAAACTAGTGCGTACACTAAAGTAGATGATGAGAAAGAGATGATGTATCGTGCTCATCAAGAATTAACTTCTTTTTATCGTTATAATCTCACTACTAAGCAAGGTGCAAAAGCCAAAGAATATTTAGAAAATAGACATCTCACTAGGGACTTACAAAACAAGTATAGTTTGGGCTATGCTCCTGAAGATGGTTTTAAAACGATTGAATATTTGGTAAGTAAAGGATTTTCATATAAAACGTTAGAAGAAGCTGGCATTGCAACTCATGTTCAAGATGGCTATTTAGATAGAAATCACGGACGAATAATATATCCAATTTTCGATGAACAAAATCGCCCCATCGCTTATAGCGCTAGACGACTTAACGATGAAGAAGACGTTCCAAAATATGTCAATTCTGTCGATTCAGATATCTTTCATAAATCCGAGATTCTTTATAACTATTCGCATGCGCTAGAAGCGTCCCTTCGCGAAGGAAAAGTGTACGTAGTGGAAGGATTTAATGACGTTTACGCTCTTGCTCGCGTTGGTCTTGATGGCGCGGTTGCACTCATGGGAACGGCTCTTACGAACAAACATATTGCTCTCCTTCGTGCTTTGAAAAGTGAGATAATTTTATGTTTAGATCCAGATGAGGCTGGTAAAAAAGCGATGATAAAAGCGAGCGACATGCTCGATAAAGCACATCTAGATTATTCGATGAAATTGTTTCCGCGTGGGGAAAATCGCGATTTGGACGATTATTTAAATGATGAAGGGGAAGAATCTTTCAAGACATATCTTAAGACAACTGGTGATAAATTCTCATTTTTACTTAGTGTCTACGAAGGTGGAGAACGACTAAAGAGTGCACGCGACAAGCAAAAATTTATCAATGCGTTTATTCCTAAACTTTTAAGTTTAGATGAAAGTTTAGAAAAGGATGATATCATCATCAAATTAGCTCGAATTACAGGCTTTGAAGTCGAAGCGATTAGAAGAGCTGTTGAAAACGCTAAGAATAAGGTTGATGAAAATGATAGCATTACCATCGATACGACGCCCACTTTTCAACGAAAAGAACAATCGCAACGCATGAGTCGACTAAAAAGAGCGGAACGAAGTATGCTTTATTACATGTTAAGCGAAAAAGATGCAGTAGAGTTCTACGAAAAAAATCTTTCGTTTTTTATCGATGATGTTTATCGTAACATCGCTTCTTTCCTCATTAAATATAGCAGCGATCACGAGAAGATGAATTCTCAAGACATCATATCGATGTTATCTTCTAGCGGACTTGATAATAAAGATGAATTAGTTAAGACGGTATGCGATTTGGATTTGGATGAAACTTTGAACAAAATTCCATACAGTGTAGAAGCGATGCAAGAATATCGTAAAGTCATCATTGAAGAGAAAACAAAAATTAATGAAAGAGACTTACTATCGCATACTTTGCAAGGTAAATCGATTGAAGAAAAAGCACGTATAATCGAAGATTATGCTACCGTGCGTGATGAAAGGAAAAAATAAATTGGAGGTATTTAGATATGAAGAAAAAAGATAATATCGAGCAAGACATTCAAAATTTAGAAGACATGCCTATCAATACGGGTGATGATAACGACATCGAATCCTTAGATAGCATAAAAAAACGTTTTGAAAAGAAAGCAAAAAGTGCTGGTTACATCGACCAGGGGGATTTATTAGATGCCGTCTCTCATCTCGACCTTACCGATGATGATTTTGAACAACTAGTCCAATATTTTAAGGATAAGAATATCAAGGTTGAAAACGACGAAGAAGAAGACATCGATGAGGAAGATTTTCCATCTAACATCGACGAAGTTGATCTTGAAAAAGGATTAGAAGATGATGAATTCGATGACGATGACGCTTTTTCTTATGATGACGAATATAGCGACGAGGATATCGACGAGGAAGATGAATTCAGCGAAGCACATAATCTTTTCCTACCAGGCGATGCTAAAACGCAAGACCCTGTGAAAATGTATCTAAAAGAAATTGGTCGAGAAAATTTATTAAAACCTGAAGAAGAACCAGAATTAGCAAAACGTATACTTGCTGGTGATAAAGAGGCTAAGGATAAACTCATATCCTCTAATTTACGATTAGTAGTTAATATTGCTAAACACTACGTCGGTCGCGGCATGCAGCTTTTAGATCTCATACAAGAAGGTAACCTAGGACTCATGAAAGCGGTTGAAAAATTCGACTATACGAAAGGATTTAAATTTTCAACTTACGCTACATGGTGGATTAGACAAGCTATTACTCGCGCTATCGCTGACCAAGCGAGGACGATAAGAATCCCGGTCCACATGGTGGAAACGATAAACAAAATCACGAGAGCACAACGCCAACTAGTCCAAGAATTAGGTAGAGAGCCAACTGCTGAAGAAATAAGTCAAAAACTCGGCGGTATTCTTACCCCAGAAAAGATAAGAGATATTCAACGTATCGCTATCGAACCAATTTCATTAGAAACGCCAATCGGAGAAGAAGACGATTCACATCTTGGCGATTTTATCGAAGATAAAGATACTGTTTCTCCTAGCGAGCATACGACGAAAGTTTTGCTTAGTCAGCAACTCGATAAAATTTTAGAAGACCTCACTGATCGTGAAAGAAAAGTCATTCGTTTGCGCTATGGTCTTGATAATAATCAGCCTCTTACCCTTGAGGAAGTCGGCAAGCAGTTTGGTGTGACGCGTGAACGTATTAGACAGATAGAGGCTAAAGCTATTCGTAAATTACGTCATCCAACTCGTATTAAACAACTAGGAGATTATCGCGATTTTACGAAATAAACATGAAACTTTCTAATAGATTAGAAGTAATTTTATCATTTATAAAACCTTGCGAAGTTCTTTTTGATGTTGGCGCAGATCATGGTTTATTAAGCATCGAGGCCGCTAGAAGGAATCTAGCTAAAGAAGTGTACGCTATAGAAAATGCGAAAGGCCCATACGATAGATTAGTGCAAAACATCGCTAAATCAGGCCTAAAAGAGCGCGTACGAGCGATTTATGGCTCGGGGCTAGAAATAGACGACGATAGGAAAAAAAGCGTTGTCATCGCTGGATTAGGCACCGATAAAATTGTAGATATTGTTAAAAAAGCTTATTATTTGGATTCTCTTGATTATCTCATCGTCGATTCTCATACTAATCTAAAAACATTGCGTGAAGAAGTGACAAAATTTAATTTTTACATCTTAGATGAATGTGTTTTACAAGAGGCTAAAATTTATTATGAAATCATTCTTTTTGCTAAAGGTAACAAAAGATATGATGAGTTAGATATGTCATATGGACCTATCAATCTTAAAAAAAGAAGTGATATTTTCTTAAAAAAACTTCAAGAAAGAGTTGATGAGATAGATCACATATTAGTCAAAATTGGTGATGAAGATAATAAAAAATCGAACGCTTTAATCGAAGAGAAAGAGAGGATTTTAAATATATTATGAACACTCATGCATTATTACGTGGATTAGCTAAGTTCTATCCTAAGAAAATTGCTAAAAAACATCATGATTTTGTCGGACTCATGTGTGGTAAATTAAAAGAAGAAACTAATAGAATTCTTCTTTGCCTTGATTTTGATGAAACAATATTAAACAAAGTGGAAGTGGAAAAATATGACCTTATCATAACTCACCACCCATTTATCTATGGACAAAAAAGGTATGTGCTAAAATTTGATGAACATAAGCGAAGATTATTTGAAAAAATGTTAGAACTCGATGTGCCCATCTATTCATTTCACACTAATTTTGACGAAGGCAAAAAAGGCATGAATGACGCTTTAGCGTCTTTACTCATGCTCAACAATATTTATTCGCCTGCCGAGATGCCGATGATGCGTATAGGGACACTAAGTGAAAGTATGGAAGTACACGAATTCGCAAAATATGCGATTGAAAAATTAAATGTTCCGTATGGTGCGTTAATCGATGAAGGAAAGTCAACGATTCTTAAAGTAGGTGTCATTGGTGGCGGTGGATCTCGCGATTACAAAATAGCAAAAGAACTTGGCTGTGACATTTATATTTCAGGCGATGTTCCTCATCACGTTAGGCGTGATATTGTCATCGATAAATTCAATTATTTAGACGTACCACATGAAGTCGAAAATGTTTTTATGGCGCAGATGAAAAAAACTTTGCTAGATTTAGATGATCAATTAATAATTGACACAATCGTGCACGAGGTACCACCAAAAATTTATAAACTTTCCAAATAATTTTGAATGTCCTCGATAACTTTATCTGGTGTCGAAGCACTTGAGACGATAGCCACACGTGACACATTTTCTATCGTCTTTTTATTAATGTCATCTTTGCAAGAAATCATTTCTACATTAATATCGTTATGAAATTCACAGGCGGTTTGATAAAGTTCGTTAGCGTTTGAACTATGTTTACTGCCGACGATGTAAATAAGTTCAGTTAGCGGATCTATATTTTTAACCGCTTCTTCGCGTCTATACATCTCAAAACATGCACGTGGGGCGATATCGATAGAGCGATATTTTTTCTTTATCATTTGAATAGCGTCTAAATAATGTTTTTCGCTAAGCGTCGTTTGGGAAAAGATGATAGCTTGATGGTAAGAAGGGAATTTTATTCTTTGAATAAATTCTTTTGTTTTTACATCAAATAAAATTATTCTCTCATCTATATCGAGAGCAGCTTCAGTTTCAGGATGATGTGACTTACCGATATATACTATATCTTTTTTTGCATTTAGTGAGTTCTTAATACGTTCATTATTCAATTTCACACTAGGACATATGGCGTCTATTGATTCTAAATGTAAATTATCTAACATCTCATCATATTTTTTAAGATGTCCATGAGCGGTAAAAAACACTAATGTATCCAAAGGATACTGTTTTAATTTATTCTCTATTTCATCATCGACTAAAATAGTTTCTATATGTTTCTCTTTTAAAGCTTGTGCAACGTTATCGTTATGAACCAGTTGACCTAAAATTACTATAGGTCTATTTTTTTCTTTTTCGCGAAGGTCAAATGCGATTTCAGTCGCTCTTTTAACACCGTGACAAAATCCATATGGACGGATAACTTCAACTTGCATAGCATAATTTTACCATTAAGAGAGAACTTTTAGTATAATTTAGGTGTTATGGAGTTTAAAGAATTAAAAATTGACGAAAAATTAGTGTCATCGCTAGCGAGACAAGGCTATCAAAGACTTACTGAAGTGCAAGAGGAGACGATACCTTTAGCTATTAAAGGTCAATCTCTCATCGTTAAAGCTATGACCGGTAGTGGCAAAACACACGCTTTCATAGTTCCAATCATTGAAAACATGAATTTTAATAACGATACGTTTGATGCTGTAATCATCGTGCCTACTCGCGAATTAGGGTACCAAACTAATGATTTCATCAAGCCATTTAAGGTTGAATTTCCCTTGCTTACGACAAATCTCGCGATCGGTGGCGAAAAAGAAAAAGTGAGTCGAGCTAAAATTCTCATCGCTACTCCTGGTAAGTTTTTATCGTTATACCCAAAATTAAAAAGTCAGTTAACTACAGTTAAAACTCTAGTTTTAGACGAAATGGATATGCTTTTTGATTTAGGGTTTCAAGAAGATATCGACCAAATCATAAAGCTTTTTAAAAATATTCAAATTCTTGTCTACAGTGCAACCATCATGCGTCAGCTGCGCACCCTTTTTAAAAAATATTTGAAAGCTGATGCAATTAAGATTATTGATGAACAAAATAGTAATAAAAAGGTGCGTCATTATTTAATAGACACTAGACATCAAGATACTTTAAAATGCATCGAAAAATTCATAAAAATTAAGAACCCATATCTTCTCTTAATATTTGCTAATACTATCGATAAAGTAGATGAATTATATGAAAAATTAGTAGAAAATAAGTATAAAGTTGGTATTATGCATGGTTCATTAGAGCCACGAAGACGTAAGAATATGTTACGCGATATTAAAGACCATAAATTCCAAATTGTTTGTATGAGTGATGTCGGTTCTAGAGGTATAGATATACCAGATGTTAGTGACGTCTTAAGTGTAGATTTTCCTAAAGATTTAAGTTATTACTTTCACCGCGTCGGAAGAACAGCTCGATACGTCAAAAATGGTGAAGCTTATACTTTTTTTAATAGTGACAATATCTCTCCAATTCTTTCTTTAGAAAGTAAGGGTTTACACTTCACAACTTTAAGATTTAAGGATGATGAACTTATTGAAACTAAACCATTCACTTTTAAGAATAAAGAAGAATCGACCGAATTATCACGCGATATTAAACGTGCGATTAAGGAGTCTAAGGGCGCTAAAGTCAAACCTGGATATAAAAAGAAGATGAAAAAGGCAGTTGAAAAAGTAAAAAGACGTCATCGATTTATCGATAAAAGGAAAGCGAGGAATGAACTTAAAAATGGCTAATAAATTATTGATTGGATCTCATGTTTCTATGAATAAACCGGAATATTTTTTAGGCTCTGTTAAAGAAGCTTTAAGTTATGGTTCTACCTCATTCATGTTTTATACAGGCGCGCCACAAAATAGTTTTAGGGTGCCGCTTGAAATGCTTCGCATCGGCGAAGGTAAAAAATTAATGTCCTCTAGCGGTATAGAAGAAAAAGACATCGTCGTACACGCTCCATACATCATAAATTTAGCGTCTCCAAAAGAAGAAACTTTTAATATGAGTGTCGATGTTTTAACGAAAGAATTGAAAAGAACCCACGCTTTTGGCGCAAAAACATTAGTGTTACACCCTGGCTCTCATGTTGGTGGAGGCTTGGAATTTGGAATAAATCAAATTGCAAAAGGTTTGGATATAGCTTTAGATCAAGCAAATAATGACGTAACCATAGCGTTAGAGACTATGGCGGGAAAGGGTAGCGAGGTTGGATCTAAGTTTGAAGAATTAGCTGAAATCATTACTTTATGTAAAAACAAAGATAAATTAGGCATATGTCTTGATACTTGCCATATGTCTGATAGCGGCTATGACATATCTCAAATTGATGTATTGATAGAAAAGATGAACGAAACATTCGGTTCAAATAGAGTAAAATGCATCCATATAAACGATTCAAAGAATCCACGTGGCTCACATAAAGATAGGCACGCTAACATAGGGTATGGTGAAATTGGCTACGATATTATCCATCGTTTTGTCTTTCATCCACTTTTTGAAAACGTTCCAAAAATATTAGAAACTCCCTACATAGAGGAAAAACCTCCTTACAAAGAAGAAATAAGTATGTTAAAAAACTCTTATATCGACGGATGGATGGAAAAATTTATAAAATAATTAATTATATTTTATAATCTATAATTTCTTTTTTTAATCGTTCAAAAGCTTCATCCTCATTTAAAGTGGCGATAACTTTACCATCCTTAAATAATGCCCAATGCTTTTTACCACCAGCAAGTCCTAGATGAACGCCTCTAGCTTCTCCTGGACCATTAACTATGCAACCCATAATTGCTACTTTAATCGGTTTATGAATAGTTTCTAAAAAATCAGATACGCGGTGAGCCATAGGGATGAGATTGACTTCTGTTCTACCGCAAGTAGGGCAAGATATAAAAGTTGGATAATTATCATATAAATTTAAATCGTGTAGTAATCTTTTACACGCTTTAACTTCTTCTACTGGGCTCTCGCTTAATGAAATGCGTATAGTATCGCCGATACCATCTAGAAGGAGTGGGGACAAACCTGCCGCAGAACGGATGAGTCCAACTTCTTTTATTCCCGCTTCCGTAATGCCGATATGTAAAGGGTATGGAAAAGTCTTACTGGCAAGACGATAGGCTTCTATAGTTTCCATAATGTTAGAACCTTTCAAAGAAAGGACGATATCATGAAATTGTCGATCTTCAAATATTTTTACCATCTCTGCGCATTCTTTAATTAAATCATTTGCAGTAATAGGATTTTCTAAACTAGCCTTTTTCTTCAAAGATCCAGAATTCACTCCGATGCGAATAGGGACGCCATATTTTTTTGCTGTTTCTATAATTTTATTTATCGCATCTAGACTGCCTATATTGCCAGGGTTAATGCGTATCTTACTAGCCCCATTTTCTATTGCTAAAATCGCTAATTTAAAATCAAAATGAATATCAGCGATGAGGGGGATTGGTGAATTAGCACTTAAAAAAGCGAATGCTTTTGCGTCTAATTCATCTAAAACAGACATGCGAAATAATTCAGCACCTGCATTCGCACATGTAATGATCTCTTCTAGCGCCTTTTCTTTTTCCTTTGGTGGAATAGTGCCCATTGTTTGGATGACGACTTTATTTTGTCCTCCAATTTGTACGTTTTTAACAAATGTCGGGTGTGTTTCTAATCTATGCATGGTTAAATTATATAACTTCTAGTAAATAATTGATATTTTTATAGCAACAAAAAAATAAATATGATATTATTTAGCAAGTCAAAAAGAGAGGGGTTTAACTTCATGGCAGACAAAAAAGGTGGAAAAAAGACAAAGAACAATATCATCATGAAATGCACGGAATGCGGTGAAGAGAACTATATCACCCATAAAAATAAACGTAAACATCCCGAGCGTCTAGAACTTCGTAAATATTGCTCCCGTTGTCAAAAAGAAACCGTACATCGTGAAAAGAAATAGGCTTATGCCTATTTTTTCTTAATTATTATGAACAAATTAAGTATTAGAAACTTTAGTCCATATGATGAAGATGATGATTTTTCTTCTAATACATATGTCATTGGTTTAAAAAATAACCCATGCATCATCATCGATGCTGGTTGTTTTAATAATCCACTAATAGAGCATATTAACCATGTGCATGGCGGGAAAGTAGCTGCAATCATCATCACGCATGGTCATTTTGATCACTTGAATAAATTAAGTTTATTCCATAAAAAATACCCTAATGCACCTATTTATATTTCGAAAAAAGATGAGCCTCTATTAAGCGATGCCTATCTTAACGGTTCTAAATCTTTCGGGATGAATATCATCGCTTCAGTTCCTCATCTCATCTTTAAAGATGACGATGAATTGGATATCGCTAATTTGAAAATTAGATTCATCTTGACTCCTTACCATACATTAGGTTCAGCCTGCATTTATCTAGAAGAATATTCTATCATGTTTAGTGGCGATTCACTTTTCGCTCATGGAGGTATCGGTCGTTACGATTTACCACACGCTGATGCGCAAAAAATATCTTCTAGTTTGAAAAAGATTCTTTCTTATCCTAACAACGTTATCGTCTATCCAGGACATGGCGAACCAACATCCATCGAAGAGGCAAAGCGTTACCTTCCTAACTTATAAAGTGTAATGAAGCGAAGATGTATGATAGAAAAATGTGACAACTTTTGAAAATATATATATAATATATGCATTTAGATTTCACAAGAAAGGAGAAAAAATAAAACGATGATTAACGTAACAGAATTACGTCCTGGCAATTATTTCCTCGAAGATGGAAATATTTATCAAGTCTTAGATATTCTTCTCAACAAGACCGCTATGGCGAAGATGAAAGCGACTGTCAAAGTCAAAAACATGCGTACAGGGGCAGTGACTGAAGTGTCGCGTAATGGTGGATATTCTATCGATCTTATCCGCCTAGATAAAATTGAGATGCAATATCTCTATGATAGTGGCGACGGTCTCGTGTTCATGAATCAAACTACTTATGAACAAATTGAAATACCAAAAGAACGCCTTGAATGGGAAAAACAATTCTTAAAAGGCGATGAAATCGTGACAATAACCAGTTATGAAAACGAAATTCTCGGTATCGTCTTACCCGCAAAGGTAACACTTAAAGTTACTGACGCTGAACCTGCTGTTAAAGGCAATACAGTTCAAAGAGCGATGAGAGAAGTAACTCTTGAGACTGGTTTAAAAGTAAAAGTGCCTCTATTCATCAATCAAGGTGATGAAGTTATCGTAAGAACCGATAATGGTCAATACGATGGTAGAGCTAACTAAGGGGGATGTATAGCAAATGGAACTTTGGATCGCAATAGTGCTCATGGTCGTCTTCCTCATCATAGGTGGTGTCGCTGGATTCTTCATCGCTCGTTGGTTCATCAAACGCGAGATGCAAAAAAATCCACCTATCAATGAAAACATGATAAGAGCGATGTTCATGTCGATGGGTAGAAAACCTTCTGAAGCACAAATTAGACAAGTGATGAACAACGTCAAAAAACAACAATAATCGCTTATTAAAAATGATGAAATAAAATCCTCTTAGCAGTGGTGCAAGAGGATTTTTTTTACGCTATAAACGATAATAATTTATAAAATGGAAATTGTTACTTTTTTAGAGTGATTAGATTTTCGTTTAATGTTCATAGTCAATCATAAACTTAGTTATAAACTATATTATTTGTCTTTACACAGAAGTCGATAAAAATTATACACATTACTAATAATCTACTAAATAACTACTTGTATTTTTTCATTTCATCCACTTAATTTTATTCTCATCTCCATCGTGCAACCTTTTGATATTTGCGTGATGAGCAAGTACTAAAATGATCGTCATTAGAAATAACGCTATAGCCATTTCATAAGTCGGAATGAGAAGCAATCCGTTCATAAGATAGGTAACCTCTAAAAAGCCGCCCTCGTAAAGTCCGACCATGAGAACACTTAAGAGAAATAAACCAGTTGAAGCAGTTATGCTGGCAAGAGAGACAAACTTACGCATCTTTAAAGTAACGAAAAATAAGATGGCTCCGATAACTGTCATGAAATATGAGCAGCCGACGATAGTGCCAGCATAACAAGATACGGCTTTGCCTCCTCTAAAATGTAGGAATAATGAGAAACAATGTCCAAGACACGCGCCAACGGGAGTGAGCCAATAATATTGAATGACATGACTCCCGATAGTAGATAAAACAGTTTGAACGTCAGTGAGATAAATAATCATCCATGTGATATAGGTAGCTAATATTGCTTTTGACATATCGAGTAAGATGACGATGACTCCAATTTTTTTCCCATATATCCTACCAGCGTTAGTGCCACCAGCGTTATGTGAACCATAGTCACGAGGATCTTTATGGAAAAAGATTTTACCTATGAGAACAGAAAAGGAAACTGAACCTAAAATATAACCGATGAGTAATGCCATGAAGGCGATTAGAATATTATAAAATACTATCATATTTTATCCACCATACCACTAATATATCTTACTACTAAATAATACTTAAATATTGATTTTTTTCAATAAAACTTTGCTATAATTACAAAGAAAGATTTTTAAATAGATGGCGGAAGAACTAAAGAAACAACATTATAACGAGGATGATATAGCCATCCTACACGGCTTGGAAGGCGTCCAAAAAAGACCAGCGATGTACATTGGTTCGACTGGTCAAAGTGGGCTCCATCATTTAGTGTGGGAAATTGTCGATAATGCAGTAGATGAAGCTTTGAATGGTTTTGGCACGACTATCGAAGTGACAATTCATAAAGACGGGTCAGTGTCAGTACAAGACGATGGACGTGGTATTCCTACTGGTATCCATAAGGAAGCTAAAATTCCTGCTGTCGAATTGATTTTTACCACTCTTCACAGTGGGGGAAAATTTTCTAACAAAGCATATACGACAAGTGCTGGTATGCATGGTGTCGGCGCTAGCGTGACGAACGCACTCAGTGATTTTGTCGATGTCACCATTTGGAGAGAAGGTAAAATTCATCATATTCGTTTCGAAGATGGGGGAAAAGTTAAAGTTCCGCTCGAAATAATTGGTAACACAAATAAACACGGCACTTTAGTCACGTTTAAACCGAGTGCTTCTATTTTTACGAGTGTTGATTTTAAGTGGCAGACAATTTTTGATCATTTGCAAGAAAGCGCTTATCTTCTCAGGAAAATTAAATTCGTCCTTAAAGATGAAAGAACTAATATATCGCAAACTTTCTATTATGAAAACGGCATTCAACAATTCGTCGAAGATCTTAATGAAAATAAAAACACTCTTGATAAACCGCTTTACATGCAAGATGAGATTGACCAAATCAAAGTCGAAATTGCCATGCAATATTGCTATAATGACTATAACGAAACTATATATTCTTATGTTAATAACATAAGAACAGTGGATGGCGGTACTCATGAAACTGGTTTTAGGACTGGACTCACTAGAGCAGTGAACGACTTCGCGGAAGCTAACAATCTTATAAGAGGTAAAAATAAGTTGGAAGGTAGTGATATTAGAGAAGGCTTGACTGCTATCATTTCATTACGTATTCCTGAAAATATGACCGAATTTGAAGGACAAACAAAAGGTAAATTAGGAACTCCACAAGTTTTAAACGTCGTATCTAATTTTATATATAATAAGTTCACTTATTATCTTGCTGAAAATAAAGAATTCTCCATCAATCTTATCAAAAAATGTCAAGACGCACAAAATGCCCGTGTTGCAGCAAGAAAAGCTAAGGAAGAAGCAAGAGCGAGTAAATCGAAGAAAGCCGAAGTTATTATTACTGATAAACTTACTCCTGCTCAATCAAAAGACTATGCGAAGAACGAACTTTTTATCGTCGAAGGTGAATCTGCAGGCGGAACTGCTAGAAATGGTCGAGATAGAATTCATCAAGCAGTATTACCACTGCGTGGTAAACCTTTGAATACTGATTCTACAACCATCGCTAAGATGCTCGAAAATAAAGAATTTGCGACAATCATAAACGCTATCGGAGCAGGATATGGACAAGCATTTGACATAAGTGAAGCAAAATATGGTAAGGTCATCATCATGACCGATGCTGATACAGATGGGGCGCATATTCAAACTTTATTACTCACGTTCTTCTATAATTTCATGCGTTCGCTCATCACTAGCGGGCATGTTTACGTCGCTGTCCCGCCTTTATACCGTGTATCGAAGGAAGTATCTAAAACGAAGGAAGTATATGAATACGCGTGGAATGATAAGGACTTAATCGAAGCAAAGAAAAAAATAGGTCCTGGATATAAAATTTCTCGTTTTAAAGGTCTTGGTGAAATGAATGCACAACAACTTAAAGAAACGACGATGGATCCGAACAAACGTCAATTAATTCAAATTAATATTGATAATCCCTTTTTGGCTGAAAAACGTATTAGCACTCTCATGGGCAAAGATACAGCATTACGCCGTAAATGGGTAGAAGAAAATGTCGATTTTTCAACCGAAGATAATTTCTTAAAGGAACAAATTCATGGCGAAAAGAAAGAATAAAAATTTAGAAATTGTTGAAGAACCAATCGAGGAAAAGATTTTTGAGCAGCCTTTAGAAGAAGTGATGTCTGATAGATATGCTTCTTATGCTAAATATGTCATCCAAGATCGTGCTTTACCAGACGTTCGCGATGGTTTAAAACCAGTTCAGCGTCGCATCATTTACGCTATGTATTTAGAAGGCAACACTTTTAATAAGCCCAGACGTAAATGTGCTCACAGCGTCGGTGCAGTCATGGGAAAATATCATCCACATGGTGATACCTCAATTTATGAAGCACTAGTGCGTATGGCTCAAGATTGGAAAGTAAGAGTCCCACTCATCGATTTTCAAGGTAATAAAGGTTCGATTGATGGCGATGGCCCTGCAGCTTATCGTTACACTGAAGCTCGTCTAGAAGAGATAACGAATGAGATGATACGTGATATCGATAAAGAGACGGTGGATATGCAATTCACATTCGATGATGCTGAATTAGAACCAGTCGTTCTTCCTGCTCATTTTCCTAATTTATTAGTGAATGGATCAGAAGGTATAGCAGTGGCGTTAGCGACAGAAATACCGACTCATAATCTTAAAGAAGTCATCGATGCAACAATCTATCGCATCAATCATCCAAATTGCTCAATTGCTAGTTTAAGAAATTACATCTTAGGTCCAGATTTTTCTACTGGTGGCATCATTTATAAAAGCGACGGTTTAGATGAAATTTATGAGACTGGGCGCGGTCGAATAGAAATCGCAGCAAAGGCTGAAATTATTAAAAAAGGCGATGTCTCACAAATAGTCATAACTGAAATTCCCTATAAAGTTATCAAAATTGAGCTAGTTTACGCTATAGATAAGATTCGTTCTTCAAAAGTCATCGATGGAATAAATGAGGTGCGTGACGAATCTGATCTGGATGGCATCCGCATCGTCATCGATCTTAAGAAAAACGCTAAACCAGATATCATTTTGAATTATTTGATGAATAAGACGAATCTTCTTACTAGTTATAGTGCAAATATGGTTGCTATCGTCGACAATCGCCCTCGTACATTAAATTTAGCAGAAATTTTAGATGCCTATATTGCTCACCAAATCGACGTGACGACGAGAAGAATTAAATTCGATTTAGCTAAACAGGAAAGAAGGCTACATGTCGTCGAAGGCTTGATTACTGCAATCTTAAATATTCACCAAGTAGTGGACATCATTGAAAAGAGTAAAGACAAGTCTGATTCCAAGAAAAATTTGATGATAGCGTTTAATCTTAGTGATGAACAAGCAGAAGCTGTAGTTACATTACCGCTCTATCGCCTTTCAAATAGCGACGTGAACGTATTCATTAAAGAAAAAGAAGATCTAACGGCTAGTATTGCTGAATTAAAGAGCATTTTAGGCGATGAAAATAAACTTCACAACACGATTATTAAAGATTTACGTACTATCTCCAATAAATATGCGACTCCAAGAAAAACTATGATCGCTGAAAAAGGAGAAACTAAAACTATCGACAAACGTGATTTAATTGCAAAAGAAGATGTAATTGTCGTCTTGACGAGAGATGGATATATCAAACGTTCTTCTTTAAAATCGTATCGAAGTAGCGGCGATAATGCTTTACCTGGTGTTAAAGAAGGGGATGTCATCATCGCTTTAGGCGTTGCTTCGACTTTAGATTACATATTAGCTTTCACTAATTTTGGTAATTATTTATTAGTTCCTGTGCACGAAATTAATGAAAATAAGTATAAAGACGAAGGTAAGCACATCAACTACCTTATAAACTTACCATTCCAAGAAAAAATTATTAGAGCGTTCGTGATTGCAAATTTCCGTAATGATGTAAATGTCGTATTAGCGAGTAAACATGGTCAAATTAAAAAGACATCACTATCATCATTTTATGTCAATAAATGCAACCGACCTCTTACAGCCATGCGTTTATTAAGTGGTGATGAATTAGTGGAAGTGAGCATGACGAATGGCGATTACGACATCGTCTTATTCACATCGTTAGGAAATGGCACATTCTACGACGAAAAAGAAATTAGTACAACAGGATTAAAATCAGGTGGAGTAAAATCAATTTCTTCCCTTAGAGGGGATGAAATAGCAGGCATGCTCACCTTTGAAAAAGGTGAAAGAAAGAAAATTCTTTTGTTAAGTAAAGAAGGATGCATTCGCTTCTTCGATTTAAATTATTTAAAGAAAACTAATCGACTCGGTAGAGTACAACAAGTATTCCGTTGTTTTAAAAGCGATATACACCATCTCATTTTTGTCGATAAATTAAATAGTTTTAGGGGTAATGAGACATATCATTTAGACTATCTCAACACTAACAACAGCTTGCTTTCATATGATGTTAGTGATTTTAGTTTATGGCCGGTCGATAAAAACTCAAAGAAAAATATGAATCTTCCAACTAAGTCTTATATTACTTCTGTTTTCCAATTGAAACTAGATAAAGTAGATGAAAAAAACCCTTCACAAAATATTGTTTTGAATAGTTCTGATGAAGAAGAATTATTGCCTTTAGAAGAAATGGCACGAGAGGCGATTGAAGAAGAGAAATCGAGTGAAGAAAATAGTCCTAGCGACGAAGAAAATAACGAAGAAGAAAAGCGTTACGAGCAACTTTCTATATTTGATGATTTTGATAACTAATCATGCATTATTAGTTTAATATTAGTATTTTATTAGTATAATTGATTATCCGTTTTGTTAGTCGTTTTTATTATTTTTTTAATATCAATTTTCATTTTTATCGCTTTATATACGCACTAAAATAAGATAAAATATTTTTATCTCATTAACAATATATGTATCCAAGGGATGCATTATTGATTGACCCCTAGGGGTCGCTTTTTCTTCCTTGGTA
>CALVPP010000006.1 GCA_944351395.1 uncultured Bacilli bacterium | reverse complement strand
TGTCCTTTCAATTTGTTTGATTTTATTAAATGAAATATATTTCAAACATTTGTTGCATTTTGTTTTTCAATTAACAACATTTTTTTATGGCAAAATATGCTATGTTCATCTATAAGAAAAAATCACTTATCTTCATCATCTAAAGTTAAGACAGACATAAAAGCTTCTTGTGGAAGTTCGACGTTGCCAACAGCTTTCATACGTTTCTTACCTTGTTTTTGTTTTTCTAATAATTTTTTCTTTCGTGAAATATCGCCACCATAACATTTTGCTAAAACATCTTTTCTTACAGCTTTTACGTCAGCACGGGCGATAATTTTACCATTAATGCTAGCTTGAATAGGAACTTCAAATTGCTGACGAGGAATGACGTTTTTTAGTTTTGTGACGAGATTTAATGCGCGTTGATAGGCATTTGGCTTATAGACGATAGATGAAAGCGCATCCACTACTTGACCATTGAGTAAAATATCCATTTTTGCTAATTTTTCTTCGCGATAACTATCATAATGATAATCTAACGAAGCATAGCCCTTTGAAACACTTTTTAAGCGATCGTAAAAAGAGTAGACGATTTCAGCTAGAGGAAGAAGATAGACGACTTGCATCCTCGTTTCATCAAAATAATCTAAGGACTTATATATTCCTCTTTTATCTTCGCATAAAGTCATGATTGGACCGACGAATTCTTGAGGAGTCATAATATTAACTTCAACAAAAGGCTCTTCAATCGATTTTATACGCGTCAGATCTGGCATTTTAGCAGGATTGTCCAAAGAAATTTGTTCGCCATTAGTGAGATTGACGTGATAAATGACGCTAGGAGCGGTAAGTATTAAATCTAATCCGTATTCCCTCTCTAATCTTTCTTGAATTATATCCATGTGCAAAAGACCTAA
This sequence comes from uncultured Bacilli bacterium, assembly GCA_944351395.1. Lineage (GTDB taxonomy): Bacteria > Bacillota_I > Bacilli_A > RFN20 > CAG-826 > CALVUG01. The sequence goes on along the minus strand of CALVPP010000006.1, from coordinate 37,850 downwards.
AAAACCACAACGGAAGCCAAATCCCAAAGCTTTTGATGTTTCCATTTCAAATGTAAGACTAGCGTCGTTTAATGCGAGTTTTTCCAATGCTTCCTTTAAATCGTTATATTTTTTTGAATCGCTAGGAAAGATACCAGAAAATACGAGTGGCGTGACATGACGATATCCCACTAGCGGTTCATTTGCCATATTATCTTTTAAGGTGATAGTGTCACCTGGTCTAACATCTTTTATATCTTTAATTTGTGCCGCAATATAACCTACTTCACCTGCTTTTAAACTATCAACTTTCGTCTCTTTTGGGTTTCTGAGTCCTACTTCCGTCACTTGATACTCTTTTTGAATACCCATTAAGTAAATTTTATCGCCAGTCTTAATCTCACCATCTTTTACACGAATTTGCAAAATAACGCCCCGATATGAATCGTAAAAAGAATCAAATATCAGCGCTCGTAATGGAGCGTTTATATTTCCACTTGGAGAAGGAATTTTGGAAACGATAGCTTCTAAAACCTCCTCGATGTTTTCTCCAGTTTTAGCAGAGACAAAAATGGCATCGTTTCTATCTAAACCAATTTTCTTTTCAATTTCATCTAACGTTCTTTCGACATCTGCGCTTGGCAAATCAATTTTATTGATAACTGGAATAATCGTCAAATTTTGGTCTACTGCTAGATAGACATTGGCGAGCGTTTGTGCTTCTACTCCTTGCGTCGCGTCGACGACGAGAAGCGCTCCTTCACACGCAGCAAGAGAGCGAGATACTTCGTAAGTAAAGTCGACATGCCCGGGAGTGTCTATGAGATTGAATAGATAAGTCATGCCATCTTTTGCTCGATATGGGAAGGTTACAGCATTCAATTTAATAGTGATACCTCTTTCTCTTTCCAATTCCATGGAATCCAAGTATTGATCCTTCATTTCCCTTTTAGAAACGGTTCCCGTGTATTCTAAAAGCCTATCGGCTAAAGTCGATTTACCGTGATCAATATGAGCGATGATAGAGAAATTTCTAATCAATTGACGATAATCTTGCATGCATTACATTATACAAAATGATGAACTTTAGTTCACTATTTACTTTTTCTCTTTCCAAAAATTATTAATGACATAATTTAATTGCCTAACATTATCCACTCTACGCACATTTTGATACTTATTTTTAAAAACATCGTAATAAGATTTCCATACGGCGCGATGATCAATTAAAAGAGCAAAGCCACGATCATAAGGTGAACGGATGACTCGCCCAAAGGCTTGTAATAAACGCATGATGCCTGGATTAAAGTAAGCAAAAGCAAAGCCATTTTCTTCATTTTCGTCGTGATATTTTTTCATCTCTTCCCGAGGTAAAGATGGTTTAGGTAGTCCTACCGTCACACAGATGACACCACTCAGGCGGTCTTCTGCTAAATCCACTCCTTCAGCAAACACGCCTCCTAAAACTGCAAAGCCAATTGTGGTCACCTGCGGATTTTTTTCGAAATTGCTTAAAAAATCATCCACTTCGTCTACGCCCATGTCTTTCTTCTGGAAAAGAATATTCAAATTGTCGACGTGATTAAATACTTCTTTCAACTGATTTAAATATTCATAACTTGGTGCAAAGACGAGATAATTGGCAATTTTATGAGAACAAGCTTCGATGATTATATTTTTTACTTCTAATATAGTATTCGATCTATCTTGATATCGTAAGGATAAAGAAGGATAAGCGATGAATAAAAAATTATTTTGTGGGAAAGGAGACGCTATTGTCATATTATCGTCATCATCTCCCAATGAACGCACGTAATAGTCCATAGGTGTTAAAGTACCGCTATAAAAAATGGTCGTATTAACCCTCGAAAGCATATTTACTAAATATGCATGTGCGTCTATCGTATAAAGATGCACTATAAAATGATCCTTGCCGTAGTTTTCATAATAGGTGATATAAGTATCATCTTTAGCGTCATCAACGCTAGAAAAGGTCAACAAATTATGATAGATATCGAGCATTTTTTCAGTCGCGTCTTCTTCATATTTTGTAAGAAAATAAACCATCGCTTCTTTAAAAGCGTTAATATGAACGTATAACTCACTTGGTAAAAAATCAACTTTTAATTCATTTAATTCACCTATTTGTTCTTTTAATGTTTTTAAATATTTAACTAATGATAAATAAGCGCTATTTAACTTTTTTCTGCCCCATTTCTTCATGTCATCTTTTGCATCTAAAAAATCTTTTAAATCAAAAGACGCACTATACATTTCTTTACTTCTATCGATTAAATTGTGTGCTTCATCTACTAAAACTAAATGATATGCACTATCTTCATCAAAATGGCGACGCAAATAAGCACCTGGATCAAAAAAATAATTGTAATCACCGATGATAAAGGAAACAAATGTCGAAATATCTAATTGTAGTTCGAAAGGACAAACTTCGTGAGTGTGGGCTATTTTTAAAATTGTCTCTAAATCAAAATTAGAATATGTAGAAAAACTTTCTTTTAAAACATTAAAAATTTTAGAATAATATCCTCTAGCAAAAGGACATTTGCTCGGAACACATGTTTTTATATCATTAGGACATATTTTTTCTTTCGCCGTCAAAGTAACACTAGTGATATGTAATCCTTCATTTCTTAATACATTCAAAGCATTCATCGCACTAGCCTTACCACTTCCTTTAGCGGTGAGATAAAAAATTCTATCAATCTCGCCCTGGTAAAGACTCTTTAACGATGGAAAAATAGAGGCCATCGTCTTACCAATGCCAGTAGGCGCTTCGATGAATAGTCGCTTTTTATTTTTGATAGTTTTATCAACTGCGAGCATCATTTCTTCTTGACCATCGCGTAATTCGTAAAAAGGAAATTCTAGCTTATTTATCGATTCGTCACGTTTGAAAACGTGCCTTGTCATAATTGATTGAAAAGATAAGTATTCTTCAATGAGTGAAGTGACGAAAAATTCCAATTCATGGACATTAAAAGAATAAGTGAATTTCTTCATGTGCGAATTAGAAATTTGCGAGATGTAGATTAAATTCACGTTCACTCTTTCGGCGTTTAACGAATGAGCGAGCATGAGAGCGTAACATTTTGCCTGCCCTAGATGCCATTCTTCTTGTTCTTCCTTAAACTGATCTAAATCGATAACGGTAGACTTTATCTCCTCAATCGTTGCGACATCGCCAAATATTACTCCATCTGCTCGACCTTCTAAAGTAACTTCATAATCTTCCACATAAAAAGTTTCTTTTAAAAAATATTCGCTCACGTAATTCGTGTCTTGATTTTTTTGATAAGAAGAATGAAGTCTAGTTCCTTCTTGCATCGTTTCGTTAGAGTAGATGAAAGAATTGATATCACCTTTTCTTAACAAAAAGTCGACTAAGTCATGCACAGATAAAGAAAGTGATTTAGACATAACTCTATCGCAATATTTTTCCTAGAAGATTTTTATGGCCGTTTAAAAACGCTCGAACATCCATTTTTTTGCCACCTGCTTTTTGTATTTCGTAAATGGAAATATCGCCATCTTTTAATTGCAAGATGAAATGATCTTTTGCTATAGCTTTTATCATTCCTACAGGAGAATCAATCTCTTCACTATGATACGTTGCTTTTAAGATTTTAAGAGGCTCATCATCTAAGATAAGAAAACCTCCTGGATGATAAGATAAGGCTAAAACCCATCTTAAAAATGTCATGGTATCTAAAGATAAATCTAATTTTTCGTCTTCTTTTTTTATCTTCGGTGCAAAAGTGACTTCCTCTTCTTTTTGGGGACGAGGAATTAATTCACCGGCGATAAATCTTTTCAAACTTTTTGGAGCAAATTCTAATAACGAACTTGTTAAAGAGTCAACTAGTTCATCGTAATTTAAATTTTCTATACCTATCTCAAACGTATCATAAACTGCACCAGCATCCATTTTATCTACCATCTCCATCAAAGAAAATCCCGTCGTCTTAAAACCTTCGATAATCGAACGCCTAATAGGATCGGCACCGCGTAATTTAGGAAGGATGGAACCATGAAAATTTAACGCTCCAAGTTTCGCAGAATCGATGAGTCCTTGTGGAATGATTTGACCATATGCTAAACAGACGATGAGGTCGATGTCATAATCTTTAATAAAAGAATAATCCTCCCTAATTTTTCTCGGAGTAAAACAAGGAATAGATAATTTCTTTGATAAAGCTTCTACTTCTGAAACGATAACCTTATTACCTCTCCCTTTTGCCTTTGCAGGTTGGGCGACACTTAAAACGATGTTAAATCCCTCATCGTGTAATTTTTGCATGAGCCTTGCGGACATCAAAGGTGAGCCAAGAAACGCGATACGGACATCGCGATAATTTAAATTAAGTTTTCTAATATGTGTGGAATCTATCATAACTTGTATTGTAATATTATTAAGGGTAACCTTTCAACGCTTAACTATGTATATTTTCATCTAAATTCCGATGAAGAAGAGGTAAAATATGGCCTTATATCCAGAATATCAACAAGTACAAGCTTTCGTCGATAAAACGAAAGAATTATTGAAGACAAATATGACGATACAAGACATTTTTGAAATGTCCTTTAAGATGTCCAATCTAAAAACTTTTGCTATATACACTAATGAAAAAAAGAAAATGACGAAAATGTCTTATAGCGAGTTTCGTTCAAAGACATATAACACTGCTTCTAAACTTCATAAATTTCTTTACACACTACCGAAAGGCTCATTAGTGGCTTTGAAATTAGAAACGAGTCCTCTTTGGATGCTTTTCTTCTATAGCATTCTCATGTGTGGTTTTAAGCCATTGCTACTAGATCCAAGACTTGACGTAGCGATGACGACTAACATCATCTTAAAATCTAATGCTGTCGCACTCATCACTAATGAAAGAAAAGATTATCCGTTTCTCGTCTTTAACGCTGGTGAAATAAATGAAGAAAAAAGCGATTATTCGTTCATTGAAAGTTGGGAAAATGAAGTCGTGTTCTGCACTTCTGGAACGATGGGAGAAGTGAAATTAGTCGTTTTTGATGGAAATGCATTATGCCATCAAATAAATGCAGCTCAAGCATTGCCAGAAAGAACTAGGGATATCATCTATCCTAATTCTATGGGCGAATTAAAAGTTCTCGTCGTCCTTCCATTCCATCACATCTTCGGTTTTGTCGCTAATTTTCTTTGGTATAGTTTTTTCAATAAAGTACTCGTTTTCCCACATTCAAAAGCGCCAAACGATGTCGCTTACATCGCTCAAAAGCAAAGAGTAACTCACATCTATTCTGTTCCTCTTTTTTGGGATTACATTGCTAAAGCGACCCGAAGAAGTGCCGAATTAGAGGGCAAAAATCGTCTCGATATGTTAAATAAACTACTTCTTTTTAACACTGGCAAAATTTCAAAAGCCGATGCTGGTAACGCTGCCTATCGCTTTAGTCTCGCAAGTGTACAAAATACGATATTAGGCACAAATGTGCGTTTTGCCATCACTGGAGGAGGTTTTATCTATAAAGATACATTAAATGTAATAAACGGGTTAAACTATCCGCTAAGTAACGGGTATGGTATGACTGAAATTGGTATCACTTCTGTTGAATATAGTGAAGATGTCGCTAAAAGATTAAAAGGAAGCATTGGAAAACCTTTATACGGTGTCACTTATAAAATTTCACCCATCGACAATTTAATGAAGAAGAAACAAGATGAAAACATCGGTGAATTACTCGTTAAAAGTCCCTACATTCATACGAAGATGATCGTAAACGGCGAAGAAAAGCATACTGAATTAGACGATGAAGGATATTTCCATACCGGAGATATAGTAAAAAGTGATAAAACAGGGAGATATTTTATCAAAGGTCGTGTAAAAGAACTTATCATAAACGCTAACGGAGAAAACATTTTCCCAGAGGAAATTGAAGAAAAGTTCCACGACATCGAAGGTATACAAAATCTTTGTGTCATCGGTATGAAGAAAAATAAGTCTAACGACGAAGATGTCGTCTTAGTCATCGAGACGAAGGACGATGTAAACGATGATAAATTTATCACCTTAAAAAAACTCATTCACGATCGCAATAAATCGATTGGATTAAAATATTCCGTAAATAAAGTTTATATTTCTCTTGATAAACTACCTCTATCATCTAATCGCAAAATTAAACGCAACGATGTAAAAAAGCGTATCTTAGATAAACCCAATCGCTACACTCCTTTAGAAAGAGAAGTTGATGTCAACAATTATCAAGGATTTGAAGAAGCAAAAGTTGTTGACATACTAAAAAGTTTAAGAGAGATTTTTGCTCGCGTATTATTACTACCAACTTACAAAATAAGTGATGAAGGTCATTGGATTGATGATTTAGGTGGTGATAGCATGTCCTATGTCGAACTAGTTAAAGAGATAGAAGATACCTTTCATATCACATTTGAAGAAGAAAATTATGGTAAACTAGTAAACATTCATGATTTTGCCATGTATTTATTAAATAAATGAAAATATTTTCATTGATAGAGTTATTTATTTTTGCTATTATCTAAAAGAACGTCAAGTGAGGTGAATCATAAAGATGGCAAATATCAAATCACAGATTAAACGTAACAAACAGAATGAAAAAGCTCGTAAGAGAAACGCTAGCGCTCGTAGCGAACTTCGCACCGCGATGAAGAAAGTCCGTCTAGCAGTTGAAAAGAAAGATAAAGAAAACGCTCTTATTCTTCTTAGCAAAGCCGAACGTCTAGCTGATAAACTTGCTGCTCGTGGCATCCAACATAAACGTACCGCCAGCCGTCAAAAAGCTAATTTACGCCGTCTTGTCAATACGCTTTAAAGCGTAATAAGAAAGACTCAAAACCATAGAAGCGATCGATAAGACCGCTTTTTATTTTGCAATCTAAATCGTACAAATCTAATAATGTGTCCTCTATTTTTTGACGTGTAATCTTCACTTTCATTCGTTGCATCGTTCTTACTCGATTAATTGGGATGTGAAGTTCGCGTCCGATTTCATCATCACTCATTCCACATTTTGCTAAAAAGCGCACATCATTTAACAATCTAAATTGATTAGCGAGCATAGCGATGATACGTACTGGTTCTTCACTTTGAATTTTTAAGTCACGAAAAGTAGCTATAGCTTTTGCTTTATTTTTGTTTAATAAAGAATAGAATAAATCACCCGTCTTTTCTTCTAAAGGATTAGTGACGAGCAATTTTACATCATCCAACGTTATTTTTTTAGAATATAAACTCAATTTTTGTGCCTCGTTTTGAAATAAAGTTAAATCACCGTGCACTCTTCTTTTTAATTCTTCTATTGCAGGTCGCTCAATATCACAATTTAATGATTTGATAAAATACTGTTTTATGTAAGCAGACCATTCTTCATCGCTAATATCGAGCAATTCAAATATTTTTCCGTGTTCATTAATATATTTGTAAAGTGCATTATTCTTGTCAATTTCTTCACTTGTCAAAGCGAAGACGACATCATTCGTAGGTGATTCTTCATAAGTTTCGATGATAGCGCGCGAGATACGATCATTTTTATCATTACCCTTCAACATAAAATTAGCGTTTTCTACGACGATGAAACGTTTATCTGACATGAGAGAAATTGAACCAACTGCGTAGATGATATCCGCTAAATTTTCTTCACTATATTGAAATTTGATGAAGTTTAAGTCATTAATCTCGTCTAAGTTCTCTTTAGCGAGTTTTTGCACTTTTACTTTATTTCTTGCGCTTTGTGGACCAAAAATTAAATATAGCATACTAGAAAGATTATAACTTATTTTATCAAATAAATGTATATTTAATCGTCCCTTCTTCGTATGTAATTTTATAAGGTATATTTAGACTTTCTAGTCTTGATAATGTATCCAGACTCGGGTGTCCATACCGATTATTTTTTCCAGCAGATATGATGACTTCATCTGGGCTCGTCGCTTTTAAAAATTCATACAAGGAAGACGATTTGGAACCATGATGGCCTACTTTTAAAATATCGCAATCGACATCATATCCTTCATTTAATAACATGTTCTCAATTTCACTAGATGCATCACCCATCAATAAAAACTTCACGTTTGATAAAATGAATTTTAAGACGAATGAAGCATCATTTTCCCCTCTATCTAAATTAGATTCATTAAAATTTTCGATGATGAGTCCATTAATATTTAATGGAAAATAATTATAGTCTTCTATGACTTTCCCTACTGGAAAATTATCTATTAAATCTTCTTTTGCACCATCATGATCAAAATCATCATGCGTGATGATGAGATAATCTAACTTATATAATTTTTGTTTTCTAAAATAAGGAATTAAACTATCGTTTGCAACATCGACATTATATATACCGCCAGTATCTATCAAAACACTCTTTCCACGATGGATGATGAGCGTTGAATCGCCTTGACCAACATTTATAAAATGGACGCTAGAAATTAAGAGATTTTCCACTGGCAAAGCACGTAAACAATTAAACGCTACCACTATTATGCAAGACATTTTAAATAGGCGATGATGTTTTATTTCTGAAGCATAAATTAACAAGAAGAAAATGGCGTAATATGTCATTAATGCTAGATTGCTAAAAGGAGCAAAATTTATCGAAAAAGTAAAATTACTTATAGAGTTGATTAAATTGATGAAAAAATAACTAAAAATATTTATTAAAGGAGGAAAAAACGGATACGTTAAAAAGAAAATAGAGTTGAACGAAAATATAGTTGAAGCTAAAGGAGTAATTAATAACTGGATGAACAAGAAAAAGACGTTAACCTTACCAGAAGAAGCGATTTGAAATGGCAAAAACAAAAAACTTAATAAGAAGACGATGAGAAATCTCTTTTTTATACCGCTTGTTCCACGCAATTTTATCGATAAGAAATTAATGAAATATGATGCTAGATATCCATACTTAAAACCATTTTGATAGACGAAACGATAATCAATTAATATAAAAACAAAAGCGCTCATTGCTAATACGTCACTTCTTGAAAATTTATCTTTTAAGAATTGATGATTCAGATAACTTATAGTTTTTATGAGAACGACGCGCATGAAACTAAAATTTGGAAAAACGAATAATGATAAGATAAAAGTAATCAATATCGATAAAACTTCACTATATTTCGGCTTAATAAACATAGTGAAAAAATAATTTAAGACATTCATAAAAAGATGGATATAAATGCCGCTTATAGCAAATAGATGTATCAGTGATAATTGCTCAAAATTTTTATTTAAAACGCTATCGTAATCGCGAACATTGAAGAGCAAAGCATTTAATACTAATTGACCGTTTTCATCGAAATGAGACAAAAATAACTCAATTTTATCTTTTTGATGTAAAAAATTTTCAAATATTACGTATTTTTCCTTAATTTGGAAAGAATTAAATACACCTTTGTCGTTTAAATAACTAGCGAAATCGAATTGCGATTCTATATGATTAAATTCTAATTTATCAACTGCTCCTTCTAATTTTAAAATATCTCCGGCATTTACATCAGTTTTTTCTTCATACACATAATATTTATATATTCCACTTTGAAAGAGAAAATAATTTTCTTTGCTTTCAATAACTATTCCTTCTATCGTTACATTTTCTTTATTTGTATCGGCAAAGTTTAAATAAGATAAACCTAGTCCTAAACCAAATATTCCTATACAAATAACCATCTTTTTAAAATTACATTTACGTATGAGTAACACCAATGTCACAACAGGTAAAATTATTTGAAAAAGAAGGCTCACCTTTCGAAAGATGAGCCCTAAAACTATGCAAAGAAAACTAAGAAAAATCATGCGTGCAAAGTGACATAATTGCGCATCTTTGTATAGGTAGCATTACCTATTCCATATACTTCGAGTAATTCTTCTAACGTATCAATTCTATTTCCACCCGCACGATATGAAACGATAGAACTAGCCACGCTAGAAGATACGCCATCAATTTCTTGTATTTTTTCTTGTGAATCGGTGTTGACATTTACTTTTTCGATTGGTTCAGTTGCACAAATATCAGTTAAATCGTACTTTGGAGCGATATAATAAGTCATGCCTTCGCTAAGCATAGCGTCATCAAAGTACGCTAAAGGATCAGCATTATCTGTCGTTCCTCCTGCTTTTTCGATTAAATCATTCATCGTCGCTCCTAAATCTAAAGCATAAGTGCCTGGTTTTTCTACTTCACCTTCAACTGTAATAGTAAGATATTCCCCAGTATTTAATATGTTATTCGGATCTGAAGAAAATGATCCTGACATGAAAAGAAACGCTCCGATAACGCCTATCACACCGACGACGATGATGCCTATGATTTTTAACATCAGAAATTCACCTCCTACCATTTCAATACACAAAAAAAGGTCCCTGGGGACCTATATTAGTAATAAATTCAAATTGGATATTAAGCGATACTGACGATTTTATATTTAGTTACACGGTCACGAATCGTCACGGAGACGACATCATTGACGCGTTTTCCGATAAGTTTAGAACCTAGAGGAGACACGTCGCTAATTTTATTATTAATTGGATCTGCTTCAATCGTACCAACGATGCGGTAATAAGCGGTTTTCCCATCTTCTTTTTCTACCGTTACGATATCACCAATTGAAACACGAACATTCTTTTCGTTGGCCTTATCTTTATCGCTGATGAGCACGACGTGGTCTAAAATATTTTCAATCTCTTTAATTCTTCCCTCTGTCTCAGCTTGTCTAGTTCTAGCTGCGTCATAATCAGCGTTTTCACTTAAGTCGCCTTGTGCTCTAGCGTTCGATAACTGTTCGATGACGTCAGGTCTAACGACATCAATTAGATGTCGATATTCTTTTTGAAGTTCTTCGATACCAGCTTTGGTAAGTTTATATTGATTAGCCATTTTGATTCATCCTTTCTTAAGTTGCTATTCTATTTTATAGAAAAATTCAAAAATGTAAAGATATTATGCCCTCTTAAACATCTTTTCTTTCCACTTCTTGATCTTCTAAATAAGCATCTAATATTTCTTCGGCTTCTAAAAACTCTTTCTCATCACTAACAATTTCTAAAGAATGTGATGACTCATCATAAGAGAAAATGTAAACATCTTCGGGTGTGTGTTCTAAATAAGTGAAGACATATTTTTTACCACGAGTGGCATTCTCATAGGTGAATAAAATTTTATGAATTTCTTCATTTCCATCATCTTTTTCGATGAGAATTTCATCATCTTTTAAGGACATGATTTTTCTTCCTTTCTAGAAAAGTATCTAATATTTTTGTCGCCGCGACCATATCGATCTTACCTTTCATATTTTTTAGATGATAATTCGAAGCGTGTAATTCTTGCTGGGCGATGATCGTAGTCATGCGTTCATCTATTTTAAAAATTGGTAGATCAATACCTTCTTGTTTCATGAGTTCAATGAACTCATCTACAGTTCTCGTTCCTTCTGATGGCGTGCCATTCATATTCAAAGGATAGCCGATGACAATCGTATCAATCTCTTCTTTATCGACGATATTTTTTACCGCATTGACTGCGAATTTATAATCGCCACGCCTAAAGTTTAAATTAGCGTATGCACGCGCAAAAGATACTTCATCACTTGCAATAGCAACACCTAAAGTTTTACTACCCAAATCTAATCCAATTACTCTCATACTAGTTATGAATGCCTTTCTTCACTAATTCAAACGCTTCGTCAAGACGGTCAATGTTTTTAAAAGAACCCATCGCCATTTTCGGTTTGCCGCCGCCTGAACCAATTAGTTTTTGTTTCAATATATCGACGATTTGGCGAGATTCAATCCCGTCTTTAATCACTTTATCACCTAGACCTACTAAGAAAGGATAACTATCTCCTTCGTGACCGATGAGGATGATGAAATGTTCATCATCATCTTTTTTAAGTTCGTCGTAAAGTGGTAATAATCCATTTCGCTTAACTTTAGGTAGATACCTAAGCAAAAGATTATATCCTTCAAAAACTACTTTTTCTTCTTTTAAAACTTCCGCCATAACTTTAGCGATTTCGGTCTCTAGATATTCGTTATGTTCTTTAACATTTTCTAAATTGATTAATGTAGCTTTTAAACGATCGTTTACTTCAAATGATGACTTAGCGTTCAAATCTTTCCTTGCGCGATAGATAATATTTTCTTCTTTATCGATGAAATTTAACGCTCCTAGGGAGGTGACAGCTTCAATTCTTCTAACACCACTTGAGATACTTTCTTCACTCACGATTTTAAATAACCCGATATCTTCGCTGTTTAAAACGTGTGTCCCACCACAGAATTCTTTAGAAACATCACCAAATGTGACAACTCTTACTAAATCACCATATTTTTCGTCGAAGAACGCTCTCGCACCAATCTTCTTCGCTTCTTCTAATGGCAAAATATACGTTTTTTCTTCGATAGCGTCACTAATCCAATCGTTCACGAGACGTTCAATTTCTTTTAAATCTGAGGCTTCAATTTTATTAGGATGAGAGAAGTCAAAACGCAAATATTCGTCGTTGACGAAAGATCCTTCCTGCCTAATGTGATCACCTAATACTTGTGTTAAAGCTTGTTGGAGTAAATGCGTCGCCGAATGATTACGCATCGTAAGCATTCTTTTCTTCTTGTCAATTTTAAGTTCTAATTTATCACCGACTACTAATTCACCATATTGAACTTGTACGTGATGTAAATTTTGTCCATTTGGCGCGTGATAAACATAGGTAACGTGTACAGATGTATGATCATTATTCATTTCTCCGACATCAGAAACTTGACCACCACTTTCAGCGTAGAAACATGTTTTATCTAGGATTACATCCCCTTCTTCGTCAATCATGTCGACTTTGACACCATCTTTGAATAGACCAATAATTTTGCCTTCTAGAGTCATATGTTCATAATCGAACGAAGAAGATTCTTTAAAATTCATGAGATCGGCAGATTGTTTGGACATGCTTTCGCTTACTTTTCTTGCGCTTCTGGCTCTTTCTTTTTGTCTTTCCATCTCGCTTTGGAAACCTAATTCATCAACTTCAACACCCATGTAATCACAAAGCTCACGAGTTAATTCCAGCGGGAAACCGAATGTATCGTAGAGTTTAAAGGCATCTTGACCACTCAATTTCGTACCAGTGACGACCATCTTCTTCAGCATGTGTTCGCCATTTGCTAAAGTTCTTAAGAACTTTTCTTCCTCTGCTTTCATCATTTTTTGTACCATTTCTGCCTTATCATCTAAGTAAGGATAAAAATCGTGCATAATTAAGACGACAGCAGGCACTAATTGATGAAGGAATGGCTTTTCAATCCCGATGTGTCTAGCATAAACCATCGCACGTCTAAGTAATCTTCTTAAAACGTAACCTCTGCCTTCGTTTGAGAACGATTCGCCATCGCTAAGAGCAAAAGTACAAGCACGGACATGATCAGCGATGACACGATATGGCATCGGTTTATCTTTATATGGAATCTTAGCAATTTTTTCGGTCGCACGAATTAAAGGCATGAAAAGATCAGTGTCAAAGTTTGTTTCCACTCCTTGCATGACACATGCAATTCTTTCTAGCCCTGCCCCTGTATCAATATTTTTAGCAGGTAATTCTTTATAATCTTTTCTATCGACGCCATTAACTGCGTTAAATTGAGAGAAGACGATACCCCATATTTCAATATAACGATCATTTTCGACATCGTCTTTTAATAATTCGACTCCTCGCCTTTTTTTATCGTATTCTAAACCACGATCATAAAAGACCTCAGTATTTGGACCACAAGGACCTTCACCAATTTGCCAATAATTTGACTCTAAAGGGATGAGATGACTTTCTTCTACACCCTCTTTCATCCATAATTCTTTCGTTTCTAAATCACTCGGATGATAAGTAAAATAAAGTTTATCTTTTTCAAACGCAAACCAACGAGGACTCGTCAAAATTTCATAAGCCCAAGAGACGATTTCTTTTCTAAAATAATCACCAATTGAAAAACAGCCAAGCATCTCGAAAAAGGTTTGATGTCTAGCAGTTAAACCAACTTCTTCCATATCGTTAGTCCTTAAACATTTTTGGACGTTGACAATTCGACGATATTTAGGAATCATCGTTCCATCGAAATAATGTTTTAAACCAGCGACGCCAGAATTTATCCAAAGCAATGTTGGATCATTCTTTGGTATCAAACTGACACCTTCTTGGAAATGATGTCCTTTCGTCTCAAAAAATTCGATCCACATCTTTCTAATTTCATGACCTGTCATCTTTTTCATAACTTTTTTCTCCTATGACATAAAAAAATCGTTCCTAAGGAACGAAGAACATTCGCGGTACCATCCTTATTCGTTACAAAGTAACGCACCTCAATTTCACCTTAACGCGGTATGACGGCGATTATTATCGCTCTCTGGGAGTGGCAATTCTTCATCTCTTCCTAGACCCTTTTCACCGCTAGGCCTTCGCTTTAAGGAAGAACAATAAAGATGAGTTCCCTTCATCGAGTTAATTCGATTATAACAAAACGATAACGAATGTAAAGACTTTATTGACCTTTACGACTACGTCGACTAATAAAATAGGAAGAGAAAATAGTTAAAATTGCTAAGGTCAAGATGACACCTACAATGATTAGATAGTTCTCATGAATGAAATTATCGATAGATGGTACATTTGATAAATCGACATTACGCCCCATAAAATTAGAGTAAGTATCAATGCCATATTTATTGATAATGTAATCATATCTTTCTACTGCTTGAGCAATAGTATTTCCATCTGTTACTTGTGCGGTTTTAAATATATCTTTAGCTTCGTTACTAAGCGTATTAAATTGCTCTGCTAATTCATTCCATAAGGTGACACTAGGAGCAGTATTACCACCATCACATAAATTAGCGGATAAGAACGTAGAGGCAAAATTATTAGCCTCTTCAACTGGACTAACAGTTGGCTCTATTAGTTCATAAAGTTGAACTGGTTTTTGTGAAGTCGATTTATAATACCTGAACCTATTGCCAGTACTTGTGTCACTATTATATCGCAACGAACGAGAGAAACTTGGAATGGTTAAATTAACATTTTCATCACTCATGGAAATGGAATGAACGAATGTAACATTAGAAGAAGATGTTTCTAAAACGTTGTTGTCTGAAGACGTTCCAATATAAGATCCACTATTGGATTTAACTGCATAACCGCCACTAATCGCTTCTATAGTAAATGTTGAAGTAAATAAATTTTCACTATATTCAATTGATGAATTGGTAATAGTAACATCAATAACATTATTCATAACATCTATTTCCGCTAAAGACCCATCTAAAGCAACTTTTGCTTCTTCATTAACAATTAAATAAGTCCCAGTCCAATCGTCCTTAGAAGAAGTAACCTTATTAAAAGTCGCTTCTCCTACAGGTGGATTAGGATTATCTCCTCCGCCACTTTCTTCACTAACCGTTATATTAAAACTCGTGACTAGTCCTTGATAAGATACAGTTATCGCTACATTACCGACTTCGTTTAAAATACTTCCATCATTAGGACTAAATTCGCATGATGTAGTAACATCATTCTTATCTCCATTACTATTGACTGATTGAACGACGATACCGGTAAGATCAAGTGGTTCGCCTAAAGTGTAAGTCGTTTTCTTAGGCATGCTAGTAACTTCAATTCTATTAATCGTTGGTTCAGGAGTATCGCCTCCGCTAGAGGAATTACTCTCGATAGTGATGTATTTGATATAGACGGATTTATTACTATTGGTAATTTTAAAACTAACATAGCCTGATAAGCCATCAACTTCTAATGATTTTGCAGCAATTGAACCGCTAGAAGGAGTTATCGCGTCTACACTAGTGTTGCCAACCGAAAGAGCAATTGAACCACTTCCATTCGTGCATGTTCCAATCGTAATTTTTGTTACATTGGTGAATTCAACAGGCGATGTAACAGTTAATCCTGTATTGCCATTTGTTTGAACACCACGGCCAGAACCATCGTATCCAAAAGCATCATCGCCGGTCCACTCATCGCCTTCACTAGTGTTCCAACTCTTATCGGTGAAATTATATGTCATAGTTGTGGGCACTGCTGCTTCATTAACAGTAATACCAACATATGATGCACTAGCGTCACCATAATAACAGGTGACACTCGTCGTACCTTCACTCAATGCTTCTGTGCCTGTATTAGAATCAAGCCATGTACAATCATTTACATCGACGGGAGATGTCGAATTATCGCTATACGTCGCTTTAACAGTCAATCCAAAAGGATTAAATTTTTCACCTGCATTGTAGATAACTTTATTTGGTGTGCCTAATAACGAAATGCTATCTAATTTCTTAACTGTAAATGTGATAGAAGCACGAACGTTATTATCAAGATTTGAAACTACACTTATCGTCGCATTACCGACGCTATGAGCGAAGACGGCACCATCTTGGTCGACACTAACGATTGAAGAGTTAGAAGAAGACCATGTTACATCTTTTGAAGCGTTCGAAGGAGTAACGTTTAACGTTAACGCTTTTTGTTCACCGACGACTAAACTATTAGTAGATGATTCAATAGAGATATTTGTCGGAGCAACATTTGAAGAAGAACCATCATAAATTTCTAAACATTGTCTTTCTAAATCGCTTCCTGCTGACGCCCCAAAAACACGACATCCATATTCAGGATGATCAACATAAGGATTGCGATTTTTTTGCATGCTCGTAATAGCGTAATCATTTCTTACTCCTTCCATTTCATCTGGGATATCTTCCATATGCCATTGAAGAAGAGTTTGATAAGAGATGACATTAGTAATACTTGGCAGCCTAGTACCATATTCATCATAGTAAGCAGTCCAAACATACATTAAAATACGTGCGACATCACCTTTAACGCTATCTAATGGTTCGAAAGTTCCGCCACTAAGCCAACCATAATCCATACCTTCATAAGTTTTTAAAGTAGAACCAGAATGGCTTACTTCACCAAATTTATTATTTCCGCGTGTGCTATTCGTAGTTTTATAAGTTGGTCTTAAGTGCAATAAATCTGCCCCGGCTTTGCTCTGACCCCAACAATTATTAGAAAGTGATTGAGGCCACACGTGCTCTCTATTCCAGTTCTTGTCTCCATTAGCGACAATTTTAGTGCGAGAATTACGAGTGTAGAACATGATCATGTTGCTTGAGTTTAAAGGATCTTCATCTGCTTCTTGAAGAACATAACTTAAACCGTTTGTGACATCGCCGCCATAAGTTGGTACAGTAGTTGGATGAATTAAATCTGTGAGTTCTTGTCTTAAAGAACCTGTTAAACCATCACTTAAATTAGTTGAAAGATTATCATAATAACTCCCACTATATGTATAAGGTTCATAATTATCTGGATGTGCAGCAGCATCAACTTCTAAACGAGAAAGATGTCGACTTTCATAAACAGCGAAAAAAGTCGCACTACTCATAAGAAGTGAGCCTAAAATAGATAAAATAACAAACCTTTTCTTTTTCATAATCATGTCCTCGCAATTTGCAAATTAATTATACTTTAAAACTTAAAATTTAATAAAATAATTTAATCTAAAGTTACGTAAGTTGCTTGCCGTTACGAAAAGAAACAGCAATCGTCCCGCTTAAAAGTACCCTTTCATCTAAAGTGTAAATACACGCTAATTGACCTGGAGCAACAGCTTTAAATTTTTCTTCAATAGCGTATATTCTTGCTCTATTTCCATCAAGTTTCACACGACATAAAACATCTTTAGCACGATATCTAAATTGGACTTGATATGTTTTAGTTTCATCTAATAATTCTGGTGCTAAAATATTGAGATCTTCGATCAAGACTTCATCGCTATATAGATGTAAATCTTCATCACCATTTGCAACATAAAGTATATTGTTGATGACATCTTTTTTGACGATGAACCAACCATGTGAGGATATACCCTTAATTCCACCTATGCCAAGTCCTTTTCTTTGACCGATAGTATAGAAAAATACACCATTATGTTCACCTATTTTCCTATTAGTGGCTAAATCTATAATATCGCCTTTTTTCATAGGAATATAATTGTTAAGAAACTTTCTAAAATCTCTTTCGCCAATAAAGCAAATTCCCGTCGAATCCTTTTTATCTGCTATATTTAACTTTAAATTATGAGCGATTTCTCGCACTTCTTGCTTGCTAAAATCTGCTAAAGGAAATATAGCATAATCCAATTGCTCTCTATTTAATCTTGCTAGAAAGTAGGTTTGATCTTTTGCATGATCTTTTGGTTTCATTAAATAAGATAAATTATCAATGACAACTTTTTTAGCGTAATGACCCATAGCGATCTTATCGTAACCTAATGATTTAGCATAATTTAAAAAAGCATCGAATTTGATATATTTATTGCATAGCACATCAGGGTTTGGAGTTCGACCATGTGAATATTCATCGATAAAGTTTTTAAAAACATCATCCCAATATTCTTTAATGAAATCTTTGCGATAGAGTTTCACATCTAACATATCAGCCACTTTTTTTGCATCTTGATAATCTTTTTCTTGTGGACATATATCATCATCTACTGTCGGATTGCCTAACTCATCATTGTTAGTTAAAGAATCCCAGTTGCGCATAAAACAAGAGGCGACATCATATCCATCGTTTTTTAATAGATAAAGTGCAACTGCAGAATCCACACCACCTGATAATCCTAATAAAACTTTTTCTTTCATGCGAACAAAACCTCACTATCAAGGATGTAGGTAGCAGGACCATCATTCGTCAATGACACTTGCATATCCGCGCCAAAAAGACCATCAAAAGAGTTAGGATGTCTTTGTTTTAATTGATTTAAGAAATAATTATAACATTCTTTAGCGTCATCATATTTTTTAGCTTTGACGAAGCTTGGTCTATTACCATCTTTTAAGGAAGCATACAAAGTAAATTGTGATATCGATAAAATTGCACCATTCACATCATTTAGACATAAGTTTGTTTTACCATTCATATCGCTAAAAATGCGTAATTTTAAAAGTTTTTCGATCATTTTGTCAATAACTTGATAATCATCATCGTCTTTAAAACCAACAAATAAAAGAAAACCCTTATTTATTTTACTTAGGATTTTATCTTCAACTTCTACTTTTGCATTTTTTACTACTTGAACGATTATTCTCATACATTATATTTAATCATAATTACAAAAATATATCTATGAAAGAAAAGGATATAAATCTTGCTATAGCAATGATTTAACGTTTTTTCTATAATTTAATTGTGATTTCTCCACTTGCATTCCGTTTAAGGCCAAAAGACATTCATGATGTCATAGGACAGTCTCACCTCGTCGGTGAAAAAGGATTTTTAACGCGTTCAATAGAAGCTAAAGTTCCTATTTCCATCATCTTTTATGGTCCCCCAGGTACTGGAAAAACGACTATTGCTGAAGCATATGCTAAATCATTAGGCATTCATTTCATCAAATTAAACGCTGTTACGAGCAATAAAAAAGAGATGGAACAAGCTATCGAGGAAGCAAAAATATTTCACCCCACTATTATCATCATGGATGAAGTACATCGTCTCAATAAAGATAAACAAGATATTTTACTTCCTTTTATAGAAGATGGATCATGTTATCTTTTAGGGTGTACTACTTCTAACCCATATATCGCTATTAATCAGGCTTTACGCTCAAGAACTCATCTTCTCGAAGTGAAAAGATTAGATGAAAATGATATTATAGCGGGATTAAAAAGAGCCATTACGAGCAAAGATGGATTAAATAATCGAAAAAACTTTACCGAAGGAGCGTTAAAGCGTATCGCTAGAAATTCTGCTGGTGATATGCGTTATGCACTAAATTATTTAGAAATTCTTTCTTTAGAAAGAAAAGATATTATTGATGAAGATGACGTCAAAAATGTCATTCGAGTTCCTAATCTCATCGCCGATCAAGATGATGACGCTCATTATAATTACGTAAGTGCACTACAAAAATCGATAAGAGGATCGGACGTCGATGCTAGTCTATACTATTTAGCGTGTTTAGCAAAATCAAACGATCTAGATTCTATTGCTAGACGCTTACTGGTGACGGCTTATGAAGATGTCGGACTTGCTAATCCTAATGCATCGTTAAGAACTTATATCGCTATCGAAGCAGCTAAGCAAGTTGGTTTTCCAGAAGCAATCATTCCACTCGCAATGGTAACAGTCGATTTAGCATTATCTCCTAAATCTAAATCTGCTACTCTTGCTGTGCAAAAAGCGATGGCGCAAATCGAAGATAAACCGCTTGATGTTTTAGATTATTTAAAACTTACACCAGTAAATGTGAAAGAGGAAGATAAATATCCTTATGATCGTCCTGACCTTTGGTCTAAGATGCAATATTTGCCTAATATATTAAAAGATGTTCATTTTTATGAACCTTGGCTTACAAGTAGTTACGAAAAAGCTTTAAAAGAAAACTACGACCGCTTAAATAAGACTGGACGTAGTTCTAATTTACGTGAATTAAGAAAAGAGAAAAAATAGATTATTTGGCGATATATTCGTGAATGATAGGAGGTACTTTTACTACCTCTTTTTTAATGATGAACGCCTTTTTCACATCTTCAATGATAGAATCATAATTTTCGATATTCGTATGGATCGTACATAAGGTCTCACCAACTTCGATAGTATCACCGATCTTTTTATTTAAGACGATACCAGCACTCATATCTATTTTATCTTCTAATTTTTCTCTGCCTGCACCTAAGCGCATAGCGCTTTCACCAATCATCAAAGCGTCAATTCTAGCGATATGTCCTGCGACATCAGATTTTACTTCGACGATATGTTTTGCGAGAGGGAATTTATTAGGATTTTCGATATAACTAACATCGCCGCCCTGCCAATCGACCATCTCTTTTAATTTATTAAAGGCATCACCATTATCTAATGATTCTTGTAATGCTTTAATCGCACTATCGTGGTCTTTATAAACTCCAGCTTGCATGAGCATAATAGCGCCAGCTTCTAAACACAATTCGACTAAATCTTTAGGACCGTGTCCTTTTAAAGTATCAATTGCTTCCTTCACTTCTAAAGCATTTCCAACAGCATAGCCTAGAGGCTGATCCATATCAGTGAGAATAGCACGCGTGTCGCGACCTAAATTATGACCAATCGCAACCATCGTCTTCGCTAATTCGCGAGCGTCATCTAAAGTCTTCATGAATGCACCTTGGCCAAATTTGACATCGAGTAAAATGGAATCGCTTCCACTGGCGAGTTTTTTTGACATGATGCTACTTGCAATGAGAGGCAATGATTCAACTGTACCAGTTACATCTCTTAACGCGTATAGTTTTTTATCAGCAGGTACGAGTAATCCCGTTTGACCGACGATAGCGATACCAATTTGATTTACTTGGCGAATAAAATGTTCGTTAGAAACAGAAATACGCATGCCTGGAATGGATTCCATTTTGTCGAGCGTTCCGCCAGTATGTCCTAAGCCTCTACCGCTCATTTTGGCTAGTTTTGCGCCTCTTGAAGCGACTAATGGTCCTAAGACTAAAGAAGTTTTATCACCTACACCACCTGTCGAATGTTTATCCACTTTGTGGCCAGCAATTGCACTTAAATCCATAACATCGCCGCTATGAAGCATTTCATCAGTTAATGTAACGGTTTCTTCCATGTTCATTCCGTGATCTAAAATAGCCATCAACAAGGCACTAACTTGATAATCTGGAATTGCACCATCGACATATCCTTTTATAAAAAAATGAATTTCTTCTTTGCTTAAAATGTGTCCATCACGTTTTTTGATGATAATATCAACCATGCGCATATAAAATACCTCTTTCGTCTTAAATTATACCAAATTGTTATGTCTTATAATAGAATTTAAATAGTGTATGATTTATGAATTTTTAAAAGGACAATACGAAGATAGTGTTATCAAACGATTAGAAGAAGATTTAGCTCTACCTCCGAATCGTGCAATCGTTTTTGATGATAAAAAGATCGATAAAGAATATTTAAAATCTTTATTTCCGTCTCTCAAGGAACATCCTTTTTGTACTAACGCTCTTATAGATGAAAAATCTAAATTATCTTTAGGTAAAACAATCTTACACGATATTGGTGCGTTTTATATTCTTGATCCTAGTGCTTTACTCGTCCCATATTTTTTAGATGCACAACCTGATGATTTAATTCTCGATATGTGTGCTGCTCCAGGTGGAAAAAGCATTGCTACCTCAATAAAGATGCAAGGCAAGGGACTTATAGTGAGTAATGACGTATCGTTATCGCGTACTTTAGAGATGATGAAAAACGTCGAACGTCTAGGAATATCAAACATTATTATTACTTGTGACGATTTAACAAAAGAACAAACTAAAAATATTCAATTTGACAAAATAATATTAGACGCACCATGTTCTGGTACCGGCATGTTTAGAAAAGAAAAGAAAATGCAAGACGATTTTACTATCAATAAGGTAAAAAGACTTTTGCCTTTACAAGACGCTCTTCTTGATAAAGCGTACCAATTATTAAAGCCAGGCGGTACGATTATCTACTCGACCTGTTCTTTTGATTATGAAGAAGACGAAGATCGGGTTTTAACGTTCTTAAATAAACATGATGACATGCATCTAGTCATGATAGATAAAGAAAATAAATTTTATCATCATACAAATATGAAAGAAGCCATTCACATCTTCTATGAACATCATCTTGGTGAGGGACATTTCATCGCTAAACTCGTAAAAGATGGTATTTTAAAGAAAGAAAAGCCCGCAAAACTCGTATCATTTAAGATGAACGACAATATTTATTTAACCGATGAAAGAATTGAATTAGTTCAAAGATATTTTCACATCGTTAGACCTAATGTCCTCAAAGAAGAAAAAATTAATAAAGTCTATCGTCTAGCGCATCATTACGCAAAGACAAGTGATGAATTGATACGTATTCCCCTATCATTAGAAAAAACTAAACAGTATTTAGAAGGTCAAACTTTTCCTTGTTTAAACATCGATGGTGATATCGTATTTACCTACCAAAATATTCCTTTAGGATTAGCTAAGATAAAAAAAGGTAAGATGCAAAATCTTTACCCCAAAGGATTAAGAAAAAAATATTGAAAAATTATTTCTTATTAAAACTTTTTAAAATGTTTTCATCTCTTTCTTTTAAAATTGGGAGATGTTCCAAGATGGAATTTTGGATAGTTTTAGCCATTTCGACAGTCGATAAATTTTTAAATTCATCTTCCATCGGACCAAATACTTCACCAGTGCAAGGATATTTTTTGTAATGCTTTGTTTTAAATACCCTTTCCGTTCCATAAAGTGCACAATAAAGCAAAGGTGCGTCGGTCTTTTGATAAATTTTAAAAGATCCAGGGTGAAAATCTAGTAGAGGTGTTTCATCAGGATTCTTATTACGTGTACCTTCTGGGAAAATGACCCATGAAAGATTTTTTTCGACATTTAAAGACTCTTCCACTTGTTTAATTATTTTAAGTTGTTGTCTAATGTCTTCACGATCGATGAAGACGCCACCGATCGCTTTTACGATTTTACCAATGAATGGAAATTTTTTAATTTCTTTTTTGGCGACAAACGTAATAGGTTTTTCGCTTAAGGCGATGTAGAGCAAAGCATCATAATCGCTGCGATGATTACCGACTAAAATAAAAGGTTTATCAAAACTATTAAGTAATTCATAGTTCTTAATTTGATAATCAACTCTTAACCATTTAGAAACGAGACGTATAAGTTTACGTGCTTTATAATATCTTTTTTCAAGTGGGTACTTTTCTGGATGCCTAGCATACCTTATCATCCAAGCAAAGTAAGCGTAGATGATGATTGGACCACAGACTAATAGACCTTTAATATAACGCCACATGGCATTATTATATCTCTTTTAAATTTCTTTCGCCAAGATAATGTAGCGATTCACTTACGACATATAATCCAATTTCCTCTTCCCTTTGTAATCTTCCACTCACGATGACAAGAGCGCCTGTCTTCATTTTGAAAAGAAATGAATCTTTAGATAAATCCCAACTGGCAATTGGTATCTTGTCGATGATTGGTGTTCTCCCGCTCATGAGCAGACGATCAAATTCTAAAAAACGAAAATGTTCGCGAAAGACTTCCCCAAGCCTACCGCACATGATGATGTTACATAACATAGTTCTTCCTCCATTTCAAACATTAAGTAGACAAAACTTATTTTAAAATGGAGAAAATGGAATAAGTCTTAAATTATTTATAGCGTACTAAAACTGTACATGAACGAGGTGTGATTATGATATGTTTCATATGAATATCGCTCTTTTTAACATACCCAGAAGTAGTAAGTAAAACTTGATGATAATCATCAAGTTCATGATAAATCGTTTCATCACTCGGATTTATAAAAACTTTGAAGGAGGTAAATTGTGGAATATGGTTTCCATAATCTACGATAAGCGCTCCATTAGGAAGATCTTCAAATTCGACCATTTCTTCGATAATTTTTGGATCGTAAACTCGTAATTCGTTGATGAGTTTACGTATGTAGTTAATGGATTTAAAATGGTTGATCATCTCCCATCTTTCATCGAGGAGTTTATAATCGAGCCTATTAAATTTATCACCAGCATTATAAGTATTCCCATTACCTCTTTTGGTCTGACCAATTTCTTGCCCCATATGGTAAAATGGCACACCAAATGATAAAGCTATAATAGCGTTAGTCATCTTAATGCGGTCTAAATAATGATTCTCATCTTCATCTTCATCTTTTAAACATGCGACTAATTTATCGTAAAAACATTCGTTGTCGTGACATTCGACATAATTTAATGATTGATTTGCGTTTAGAAAACGTTTTGCATAAGTATAATCTAAAGTCGAACCAAGATAAGCGTACTTAAATCCTTCGCGATAACTTTCTTCACCTAAAGCATAGCCGCGCCTTCTTAAATCATATCCTATACCACCACCGACAATATTGCGGAAGGCATCATTAAAGAAAGCAATATCAGGCATCATACTAGCGTTATCGTGATGTGCTCTTTCTTCATCTTTAAGTGCAGTCATCATGTTCCAACCTTCA
This sequence comes from uncultured Bacilli bacterium, assembly GCA_944351395.1. Lineage (GTDB taxonomy): Bacteria > Bacillota_I > Bacilli_A > RFN20 > CAG-826 > CALVUG01. The sequence continues at coordinate 12,745 of CALVPP010000006.1, read as the reverse complement.
CCATAAATCATGAAGTCTTTTTTCATTTCTTTACACATCTTCACGACCATATTCATCGTTTCGATATCAATTAAGCCCATCAAATCAAATCTTAATCCGTCAATATGATAATATTTGATGAGGAATTTTATAGAATCAAGAATGAGTTTTCTAGCCATTACGCGCTTAGAATTAAAATCATTACCACATCCTGACCCATTGGCTAATTTTCCATTCGTGTACCTTCTAAAGTAATAGTTTGGGACAAGTTTTTCTAATGAAGTAGAACTATCTTCAAACATGTGATTATAGACGACATCAATATTAATTCTTATCCCTAATTGATGGAATGCACTGACGACATCTTTAAATTCGTTCACGCGAGCGTACGCATCATTCGGATCGCTTGCAAAAGATCCTTCCAAAGCAAAGTATTGTCTTGGATCATAACCCCAATTATATAGTCGATCCGTTTCTAATTCATCGACCGTTTTATAATCTTGAATTGGCTGAAGCTGTAAATGCGTAAAACCTAAGTTAATTAAATAATCGAATCCGGCAGGATGTCCGCCTAACGTTTTTCTACCTTTTTCAATGAGTCCCCTAAATTTTCCTTTATGCACGACATCGGTCATTTTAGAGGATGTTAGATCTCTTACATGTGCTTCATAAATTATCGCATCGGTATAATGAGGACATGGTGGTAATTTATCGTCGTGAAAATTAGGAATATATTTATTCATGTTAACGACTACGCTACTATCTTCATTAGCTAAGGAACTAAAGGCATAAGGGTCAATCGTTTCATTGACCACACCATTATTCGTGACGATGTAACGATAAACTAGCTCGTCTTGATTGCCTTCTAGACGTGTAAAATAAGTGCCGCCTACATCGCGATTCATCAATTGAAAAGACCATTCTTTTTCATCTTTTCTTCGATATTTTAAAAATAAAGAATTCGCTAACGGGGCATAGACGCGGAATGTCGTATAATTTTCGTGGTAAATTGCGCCTAAATCATCCCCATCATAATGGAATTTTTCATCGAAATCTTCAAAATCTAAGGCTTCGCTCACATCGAGTGCATCAGAACCAAACTGGGTGATGTGAACGTTGTAAAAATGACCTAATTCTAAATCATTTTTAAGCGATAATTCAAAATAAGAAACACCACTTAAAGACGTTCTTTTTTCTAATTTAAGATTGATGACTTCATGAAAATCTTTGACGATCCAAAAACGCATATCTTCATCCATCAACGAAGAAGTGAATAAAACGACTCTTATTCTATTCCATGCGATGAGTTTAGCTTTAAAAAATGTATCTTTCATATGTTTACAATAGCGATGACGACGTCCCCATCATGACTTAGGGAACAATCTTCAAACCTTTCTCCTCCTACTTCGATATATGGTGCACCTGAACGATGATGTTTAATGCTAATTTTTGTCAAATCAATCCCGCCCAATCCTAATTTATTAGCTTTTAAAAAAGCTTCCTTTAAAGCAAAATGAGAAGCGAGATATTGTGCTTGTTTATGCGACTCATTAAATTCTAATATTTCTTCAGACGATAAAATTTTAATACATAAATCGAGGTGATTTTCAAAACGTGATATATGCGTGATATCAATACCTACCATATCAATACGTTCCACCCTTCATATCATCAAAAGAATCATCATCATCTAATGTCTTAATAGGTGATAACCCCTCATTATTAGGATGTTCATCCATATTGATGACATTACTAGATTTAATGAGAACACGACTACCTTTATTAGAAGATGGTGAATCTGGTTCATTAGCGACGATACCATCTTGTTTAAGTTGTGCAAAAATACGACCTGAGCGAGGGAATCCAAAACCAAATTCTCTTTGAATCCAAGAAATCGAACAAAAATCTCTAGCTTGCACGGCTTCCTTGACGATGTCGTACATCTCATCTCTTTCTTGTGATCCACCACTTCGTCCGCCTTGCATGAAGGCAGTGCTATAATCGTTAGTGTCGACGCTCTTCTCTTTGAGATTTAAGAAGCGTTCATCATATTGAGGTTCCATCTGATCTTTAATAAATTTAACTACTCTTAAAATCTCTTGATTAGAGACAAAAGCACTTTGTAGACGCGTTAGACCAGCACGTGAAATGAGAGCACAGTCGACGAGCATATCACCTTTACCTAATAGTAATTCAGCCCCACCTTCACCTAAAATTGTCACCGAATCAGTTGCACTAGATGTCGCTAAAGCGACACGCACTTGAATATTTGCTTTAATATCGCCAGTGATGACGTTGACGGAAGGTCTTTGCGTAGCGATGAGCATATGGATACCAGCGGCACGAGATTTTTGTCCAAGTCGCATGATAGGTGCTTGTACTTCTTTTACCGTTTGCACTAAATCGGCGTATTCATCGACGACGATGAGAATGTAAGGTAAAGGTTCTAAACCATTCTCTCGAGCATATTCATTATATTGTCCCATATCGGACACGCCGACATCGGTAAATAAATCATAACGTCTTTCCATTTCATCGACTAATTTATCGAGGACGAGTTTAGCTTTACCAGGTTCGGTGACGATAGGACAAAGTAAATGTGGTAAATCTTTATATTTAGACATTTCAACACGCTTAGGGTCTACTAAAATGATCTTTAAATCTTCGGGTCTATTGCGCATGAGTAACGATAAAAGTACGCTATGAATATAGACGGACTTGCCTGAACCAGTACCACCTGCGACGAGGAAGTGAGGGAATTCAGCGATATCAGCACCGATGACGTTACCAGATATATCTTTACCGAACGGAATGAATAATTTATTTTTGTCCCCTTCGATAGGTTTCAATGCATTAAATACATCTTTAAAAGCCACTGTCGTCGTCACAGCGTTAGGTATTTCAAGACCGGAAGTCGATTTACCTCGTACAATAGCTTCAAAACGCACGAGTGTTCCATCTAATCTAATCGCGATATCTCTTACGACTTTTTCGACGTTATTGACCGTTACATCTCGATTTGTAAGAACGTCATAACGAGTGATGCTAGGACCGATAGTGTAACCCACTACTTGTGCACCGACGTGAAGATCATTAAAGACTTCATTTATCTTCTCTACGCGTAAATCCGCTACTTCTTGATTTTGTTTCAAAGCATCTTCAACTTCATAATCGTTCAATAGACTATCATCAGGGAAGACGTATGGTTTACGTGGCTTAGCCTTGGGTTGAGGAGGAGTAAGATATGTTTCATTTTGCGTAACATTCTCTTCTACTTTATTCACAATTTTTATTTCTGCTTCGCGCGTCTCGTTCGTAAATAGGTGTTCGACAGGTCGTTCAATGGAAGGTTTATTTTCTTCTACTTGAGGATTCGCTAATGGGGTGATGAAATCTGGTGTAAATTGATCATTCATCACATCATTTTTAATCTCGTTATGTAGATTAGTATTTTCATCTACTTTAGGCGTAGCAACTATCGCATCTTCTTTTACTCTATTTGGCTCATAGACTGATTTATTCGCCCCGGGAATGATGAGATGTGCTTTGATTAGACCACGGTCATCACGTATGATGTATGGACGATTAATCATATCGACGTCCGCACGGTTATAAACGGGGGTGATTATATTTTCATCAGATGTGAGATTTAAAGTATCTTCTTTCATCGTGATAGGAGTATTACTTTCATCATTTTCTATCTCACGTTTTAGATCATAAGAAGTTTGATGAATATTTGTTTCTTCTTTAAATCTTTCTCCTAATGTGGTAGGAAAGGTGAATGAATCATCTTTAACGTCTTGATAATTATCTTCACGTAAAGATTGCTTTTTATCTTCGTTTCTATTCATACGAGATTTTTTAATAACTTTAATGATGAGAGGTATGAATAATATTACTAAGCCAATTAAAATCAATAAAGAGGTAACAGCGTAGGCTCCACCTAATGTGAGAAAGTTAATAAATACGCTAGCGAGAGAGTGTCCGATGATACCACCACCTAAAGAGGTGCTAAGTTTAATAGGACCAGAATTAACGTCGCCGATAATCATATTGAACACTTCGACAAAATTATCCAAAGTATATGGCACTTCCCCAAAAGAATATGCGAATAGAGATAATAAAGTAAGGATGCCTAGAATTATTAAAAAAGAGGAAATAAAGTTGAGAATTTTATGAGGAATTTTTCTATTTTTCATGAAAAACATGAAATAGAAGCCAAGCATTAATAAGATAGCCCAAGGCAAAAAGAAAAAATTACCGAAAAGATAACCGACGCCATAATTGACGTATTGAGCGATAGGACCGACATTAAGACACATCGAAATAGCGAGCAAGGCTAAAAATAGGCCGATAGCGAAATAAACGTAAGCTATTTTGAATACTTTTTTCTTGGAATTCTTTTGTTCTTGCATAATGATTTGTTTCCTATAAATGTGGGGTTATTTTAATAATTAGTGTTTCAAACATTAGTTTGAATCATAGTGATGATTTGTGGGACGTAGCCCTTATCATGACGGAGGAAAAATTTGACGCGATCGCGAACACTATCAGATATTTCTTGCACATCGTGGACGTGCTCATTCAAGGCTTTATTCACCTCATCGAGGAAAAGAGCGTTAACATTTTTCTTCACGAGATCTAAATTACGAGATGTCGTATAACCTTTAATAGCGACGCTTGGATAAGTAAGTATCTTTTCGTGGACGATGTCGATAGCGATACTTAAAACGATGACGCCGTTTTTTGAAAGTTGGAAACGTTCGTCGATGACTCTTCTTCCGACATCACCGACACCGATACCATCGACTAACGTCTCGCCAACAGGCATGTAATTATCTTGAATATTTCTTAAATTTCCGCCATCGATTTCTAACATCGAGCCATTATCTAAGAGGAAGACATTTTGATGTCCTAAATTAATTTCCATCGAGACGGCAATACGTGCATTAGCCATGAGGGCACGGTATTCCCCACGTATTGGCAAATAATATTTTGGTTTTAGAATGGAAAGTAGCATCTTAATATCTTCTTCGCTTGCATGCATGGTGAGCAAGGACTTGCGTGAAATATTGATGACATCAGCGTCAGTACGATATAAATCGTCAATCGTATTAGTAGCTTTAATCTCATTAGTGAATGATGGCGGGCAAGCGAAGACAAAAGTATCGCTCGGCTTGATGAATAAGCGTTTATCAGCGTTAGTCTTATGAATTAATTTATCGATTTTATGGTATAGTTTTTCACCCATACCGCACATGAGAATAATAATGTCTTGTTCCCTCACGCGAACTAAATCTTCTAAATCTAAAATTTTCATCTGTTTGTCGAGTTCAGGAGAAGTTTTGAGCATGAGATCATACATGTCTTTCGTCGTCTCGTCGTAAAGCGCGATGCGCTTACGATACTTAATAGCGAGATGAAAAATCTCGTGCATGTGGTACATGTTTTGTGAATAAATAGCGATAAAATGACGACCTTTCGCATCTCTAAAAGAGGATTCTAAGAAAGGGGTAATGTGATGTGCTGGCGAGGTATAACCTTGTCTATCACTTAAAGGCGATTCGCACATGAGAAGAAGAGTTTTTTCTTCACTTAATTCACTTAAAGCACGCAGATCTAAATGATAAGGCGAAACGGTTGTATATTCAGTGATGAAATCGCCAGAATAGACGACATTACCATCTTCTGTATGAAAGACGACACCAAATGATTCGGCAATGCAATGTGCAGTTTGAAAGAAACTTACGTCAACACGACCTATCTTCTGTTTAGAAGTAGGTTTTACGACGTGAAAATCAATTCCTTCGATATCCATATCGTAACTTTTAGCAAATAATTCAATGGCTCCTTTAGTCGTCTCGCTCAAATAGACAGGAGCAGGTAATTCTGGATAAAGATAAAGTAAAGCGCCATATTGCTCATCGTGTCCATGAGTGATGATGTAACATTTGATGCGTTCTTTATTTTCTTTTAGAAAATCGACATTAGGAATGATGAAATCGACTCCAGGAGTCGTTCTATCCGGATAAGATAAACCACATTCTAAAATGTAAATATCTCCATTGATGATGACGAGATAGAGATTTTTACCATTCTCATCTAATCCGCCCAATGCACCAATTTGAATTTTTGCCATATATCGCTCCTTTCTTTAACGTAAACCACATAAACTTTGTGTCGATGAATTCGTATTACCCCAAATCTTACAGACGAGTTCAGGATGGTCGATAAATGGATTGCGGTTACCTTGTAAATCTTCCGCTCCATCATTTCTTCTTAATTCTCTATCCTGCACTGGGTAACTTAAATGCCATCTAATTAAATCGCTCAATTTGCCCATCGTATTATTGCCCGTACTATCGTTTGTTTTATCTACAAGCGATAACCTAGAACTTGCGACGACACAATAGAAGATGATGCGTGCCGAATCACCACGATAACTTTCTAAACCGAAATCAGTCATCGCAGGATCCCAGCCGCCTGAACTAGAATTTTTACCTTCGACGTAGAAAGAATTACCTCTATTTCCATTTTCAGATGTGATGGTAGGACGTGGCATATGGATATCATTATCGACGTAATCCCCGCCACGTGAACTAGGCCAAACATGTTCTCTATTTAAGCCTGAGTTTCTAAATTTACCAGAGTAGAATGTCATGATCTGATTTGGATGATTAGGGTCATAATCCGTTTTATAGAAAGCACTACTCTTGCTGCTGCCACCACTAACTAACATGTTTCCATAGCCGACAGTGCTTCTTCGCTTTTGGCTATTTAAGGAGCGTAAAGCGTTAAGTAAAGTCGTGCCGTTCATACTTTCATTAATGCTCGCGTAATATCCTTCATACGTACCGCCACCACCACTTGTAACGACGTTAATAGTGATGATGTTAGAAGAAACACCACTACCATCTTTAGCGAAAGCTTGAACGTTAGTAGAACCTTCATTTAATGCTGTTAAGACTCCTTCGCTATCGATGGTAGCTACATTTGTATTAGACGAGGACCAATTAAGATTCTTGTTAGTAGCGTTAGAAGGAACTAATGCAGCGTTAATAGTAGCTTTACCACCGACATTGACATTTGAATATAAACAAGAAATATTTATTTCTTGGATAAGAATTGCAGCCTGTTTTGAAATAGTGAGAGTGATGATATTAGATGTGATACCGCTACCATCACTCGCAACTGCTTTTACTTCGACTACACCCTCTTTAATAGCGACGAGATTGCCACTAGAATCGATGCTTGCGATTAAATCGTTAGACGTAGACCAAGTGATTTCATGAGCTTTATTTGCTGGTGTAACAGTAGCGTTATAAGTAGCAAATGAACCGATAGGTAAACTAGTCGGACCACTTATGACGATGGAAGTAATTAAGCCATCCTCATCACCACCAATATTTTCATCTTTCACCTCGATGCGTAACTTGTTAGAAATAACACCGCTTCCATCCTTAGCACTAGCATAAACATCTGTAGTACCTAAACTAATGGCGGTAATAGTACCATTATCATCTACGCTAGCGACATTAGGGTTAGATGATGTCCAAGCGATATCTTTAATCGTCGCATTGCTTGGAAAGATAAGCGCTTCAACTTTAGTAGTCTCGCCAACCTTAAGTTCACTTTTATCAGTTCTTATTTCAATTTTTGTCACATCGACGATAGAACCAGCAGCTAAGATATGAATATCAGCAAGAGCGAAAAGTTGCGGATGATCCTCACTCTTATCGATGTATGCACTAACTTGTGCTTCGCCAGTCCCAATCGCGGTAAATGTATTTAAATTCGCTTCATCTTGTTCGATGAGATGTTCGCTACCAGAAGCAACGAGATAATGTACTTTATCAGCTTCTGCACCAAGAGGATAGAAATTAGGAGTGTAGACGATTTTGTCGCCTACCTCCACTGTTACTTCCTCAGGATTTAAAGAAAAACTAGTAAGTTTAGGAGGAACGCTAGGCGTAGCACAACTCGTAACTAAAGAAATTAACAAAAGTCCTAAAAAGTTCAATCGTTGTTTCTTTTTCATAACCTAGTAAGCCTCCTAAGTAAATCATCAGCGACGATGATTATTCTTTTTTAAAGTTTTGGAATTATTATCAGTTTTTTCGACGTAATTTTCTGGTTTTGGTTCAAATTCTCGATGAGAGACCTTCACCTTGCCACGTTCATCAATTTCCGTGACACGGACACGCAATTTATCACCAACTTTAACAACATCGCTCACCTTTTCAATATATCCCCAACCAAGACGAGTGACGTGACATAATCCTTCAGTATCACCGAATAATTTGACGAAGCATCCGTAATCTTCGACACGCGTTACTTCGCCATCATAAATTTCACCAACTTTAGCTTCGCGAACGATATCTTCAATCATTTGGCGCGCTTTAAGAATAGCTTCTTTATCGGTGTGATAGATGACGACTTTTCCATCATCATCGATGTCTATTTTCACGTTATCGCATTTAGCGATAATATCATTGATGACTTTACCACCAGTACCGATGACTTCACGAATCTTATCGACATCAATTTGCATCGTTTCCATCTTAGGAGCCCACTTAGATACTTCTTTACGTGGTTCACTAATAGCACCAGACATCACTTCACGAATCTTTGCTCTTGCACCATGTGCTTGGGCTAAAGCTTCACGTAAAATCTCTTTAGTGACACCTTTAATTTTAATATCCATTTGTAGTGCGGTAATACCATTTTTTGTACCAGCTACTTTAAAGTCCATATCACCAAAATGATCTTCAAGACCTTGAATATCGGTTAGAATCGTATACGGATGTTTGCCATCCAATGGTCCACTAGTAATAAGACCCATTGCTATACCGCTCACCATATCTTTAATCGGAACGCCCGCTGCCATAAGAGCCATACATGAGGCACAAATAGATGCTTGACTACTTGAACCATTTGATTCTACGACTTCACTCACAACTCTTATCGTATAAGGGAACACATCTTCGCTTGGAATGACGTAAGATAACGCTCTTTCACCTAATGCACCATGACCAATTTCACGACGACCAGGCGAACCCATACGACCCACTTCACCTACTGAATAAGGTGGGAAATTATAATGATGCATGAATCGTTTATGATCTTCTTCCGTCAAATTATCGATGATTTGTTCATCAGTAAGAGCGCCTAATGTACAAGAAGATATGACTTGTGTTTGACCGCGAGTGAACATAGCAGAACCGTGAACACGAGGCAATAAATCGATTTGAGCATCTAAAGGACGAATTTCATCGACTTTACGACCATCTGGACGTATCTTATCTTCGGTGATAAGCCTTCTTACTTCATCAGCAACGATCGTTTCTAACGTATCTTTCACCATCGTCATCGTTTTACGATGCGTCTTTTCGTCATCATATTTTTTTGCTTCATAAGAATCGATTATTTCTTGTTCGATAGCGTCGATGGCGTTTTGTCTTTCCAATTTATCAAAAATAGAAATTGCCTTAATAAGTCGATCATAACTACGGTCGTAAATATCTTTTTTAATATCTTCATCGACTTGGTATAATTCGATTTCACGTTTTGGCTTTCCAACTTCCTTAACGATCTTCTCTTGGAAAGCACATAATTCTTTGATAGCATCGTGGCCGAACATGAGCGCGTCTAACATATCTTCTTCACTCACTTCCGCCGCACCAGCTTCCACCATATTAATAGCTTGCTTAGTACCTGCGACAGCGACGAACATATCAGATTTTTCTTTTTCTTCGACGCTAGGATTAATGATAAATTTTCCATCTACTCTGCCGACATAAACACCAGCAATAGGACCATCGAATGGAATATCAGAAATGCCAAGTGCTAGAGAAGCACCAAACATCGCTGACATCTCTGGTGTTGCGTCTTGATCGACACTCATGACTGTATTGACGATTTGTACTTCGTTACGGAATCCATCAGCGAACATCGGTCGAATCGGACGGTCGATGAGTCTAGCAGTTAATGTAGCGTGTTCACTAGCACGCCCTTCTCTTCTTAAAAAAGAACCAGGAATTTTTCCGACTGCATATTGTTTTTCTTCATAACCGACGGTGAGCGGAAAAAAATCACCATCTTTAGGTTCGTTTGATGCACAAGCAGTAGATAAGACAACAGTGTCATCTAATCTAACGAGAACTGCACCATCAGCTTGCTTTGCAATTTCGCCTACTTCCACGACTAACTTTTTACCGTGGAAATTCATTTCAAATGTCTTTTTCATATTCTTTTTCTTCTTTTACCTCTTTCAAACAATTTAAAACTAACAATATGATAGCATAGAATGAAGATGAATAACTAGTAATAGTTATAGAAATTTTAGAAATTATCGCTAGCTCTTTTTCATCTTAAAAGCTATGAAAGTAGTGGCTGGAACAATAGAAAATAAAACGCCTAAAGCAAGGACGGGACTTAAAAAACTAATCTTTTGTTTCATAAAATTAGTATAACAATTTAAGCACGTCAAAAAAAGAAAAACCCTCGACTAGCGAGGGAAATTTCCTGGATAACTATTTACGTAATTCGAGACTTGCTAGCAATTTGAGGTAGCTATCACGGTCTTTGCGTGCAAGATAATCGAGTAAATCACGTCTCTTGCCGACGAGGATCAATAATCCACGACGTGAGGAATGATCTTTCTTATTTTGCTTAAGATGTTCGGTAAGATTTCTAATTTGTTCGGTAAGAAGAGCAATTTGTACTTCTGTTGAACCGCTGTCTTTAGCGTCTTTACCGTACTTAGCAATGATTTCTTGCTTAACTTGTTTAGATAAAGCCATCTTTTTTCCTCCATTTCTTTTTTCTTAGCTCAACCCTAGTTTAGCTTTAGAGGATATTAATCGCTAGACCAAGGATGAGTCGCATCTAAAATTATACGTTTTTCGTATATATAATCAATTGAAATTTTATCAAAATACTTCGTTTGAGATAATATCTCTTATTTTTTTCTTGTCTGTTTCAAGTTGATGGACGAGTTCTTTAGTCGAGGTAAACTTAATTTCGTCTCTGATTTTTCTAAAAAATTGAACGTAGAGATGCCAATCGTATATCAAACCATCAAAGTCTAAAATATGAACTTCTAATATGGGAGAACTTAATTCGCCAACAGTAGGATGAACACCGACGTTTGCCATCGCAAAATGCGGTTCACCTTTCACGAAAACACGAACGAGATATACCCCTTTTTCTGGTAGAAGGAAAGGTACGTCAAAGGCAATATTAGCAGTCGGAAAAGCAAGTTTCTGTCCGTTACCGCGACCATGAATAACTGTACCAGAAACTTCATAATATCGACCTAATAATTTCGTAACTTTTTCCATGTCGCCATTTTGAATTAAAGAATAGATACGAGATGAAGAAATTTTATCTTCGTCATCTTCTACCATCGGAACGACATGGACATCAAAATATTCTGATAATAATTTAATATCCCCTTCTCTTTTAAATCCAAAATGAAAATCTTCACCAATGTATATTTCTTTCGTGCCTAAAGGCAACAAATATTTTTCGATAAAATCTCGCGCTTTAACTTCACTTAAAGTTTCATCGAATTTGATATTTATCTGATAATTTACTCCTAGAGAAGTTAGAATCCGCGCTCTATCTCCATCAGTGAGCAAAACCTTATCATTTTCTTGGCCGAAGAAAACACGCGGTGAAGGACGTAATGATAAAACACCTACGGCTTTATTTTTATTTTTTGTCGCTTCTTTTATTAAAGCTTGATGACCTAAATGTAGAGTCATAAAAGAACCAAGACATAATACAAGGTGATTATCTAATTTTTTTATGCGTTTTAATGAATCGATATCAATTACTTTCATAGAAACCCCTTTTTGAATAATATACACCATCACTACCTAATTCATAAATAGCAATTAGTTCACCAGTGACACTAGATAAGATTCTAACTTGTTTAAAATTGCATCTGAAATGCATTTTCATACCATTTTTAACTTTCTTTTCTTCATCGCCTTTGACGGTAATGGACGGAATGAAGTAAGTTGCATCTTCTATCCTAATAGCGTCTTTTAACGATATATCACCTACCGACTTAGCATCTTTAACATTAAATTCACCAATTTTAGTACGCATTAGATGTTCTAGATAGCCAATCGTACCTAATTTTGTAGCAATATCTTCGCCTAGAGTTCTAACATAAGTGCCTTTAGAACATTCTACGAGGAAAATTATATTATCTATGTCTAATGATAAAAGCTTTATATCAAAAATTTGAACGATTCTAGGCTTTCTTTCTATTTCAACACCTTTTCTAGCATATTGATAAAGAGGCACTCCATCGTGTTTAAGAGCGCTATACATAGGTGGAATTTGTTCAACATCACCCAAAAAAGATTGTAATACTTTTTCCACTTGTTCTTTTTCTAATGAGGGAATATTTGCTTTTTCTAAAATTTCGCCTTCACTATCACCTGTTGAAGTTTTGATGCCTAATTTTAATGACGCAATGTACGTTTTAGGTAGCGTTTCAATGTAAGGAACAAGCTTTAAACCTTGATTCATACCAATAATTAATAGCCCGCTAGCGAAAGGATCTAGAGATCCAGCATGTCCTAATTTTTTCGTACCTAAAGTTTTGTTTAAAACATTCACAATATCTCTAGAAGTCGGGCCGACTTCTTTGTTCACTAAAAATATAGCGTTAACCATACAACTATTATCTTATAAATTTTTACAAAAAGATACGGCAAAAAGAAGCAAAAGCTTTGCTTTTTCAAAAATA